>CAVBPP010000163.1:0-6605 GCA_963597295.1 Paratractidigestivibacter sp.
TCACCATTGCTGGCAATTCCACTAAGGTTCCCGTCGCCATCAGGCAAAACAGCTGCAATTTTGAGCTGAACAACTCCACCATCAAATGGAATTCGAATTCCACCCAGGGCGGCGGCATCGAGGTCGGCAGCGAGAAATACGTGCACGGCGTCAGCATCACGCTCGACGCATCGGCCATCACGGAGAACATCGGCAAGGAGGGCGGCGGCATCAGCGCATATCGCGCGCCGCAAACGCACATCACGCTGAAGAATCACTCGCGCGTCAACAACAACTTGGGCACTGCTAACGGCGGCGGCATCTTCGTTTCCACGCATAGCAACGTCGCCAACAGCCTGCGCGACGACGGTCTGTATAGTGACACGACCTCCATCAGCATGTCCGACGGCTCAGAAATTTCCGGCAACGTCACCTATGGCTACGGCGGCGGCGTTTGGGGCAGGGTCGCGTACGCCGACGGCACCTCCGTGCGCGGCAAGCGTTCCATCACGCTCGATAGCGGCTCGAAGATCTCCAACAACCAGGCAAGCGGCGAAGGCGGCGGCCTGTATCTGGAATACTCCGAGCGAACCGGCACGCCGCAGTACCCATATATGGAGGTGACGCTGCGCAACGGCTCCGAGGTTTCGAACAACAAGGCCACGCGCGGCGGCGGCATCTACTGCTGCGGCACGGCATGGCAGCAGGTCACGCTGTCGGGCAAGTCGCACATCGACGGCAACGCCGCCACCTCGGGCAACGGCGGCGCGCTGTATGCCACCTCGCGCATCATGGGCGTTTCGCTTTCCGGCGAATCAACGTTCAACAACAACTCGGCCACAAGCGGCGGCGCCGTGTACTGCGACTCCACTTACGAGATGACGATGGAAGGCGCCTCGCAGCTGAACGGCAACACCGCAACCACGGGCGAGGGCGGTGCCATCGTCACCTGGGCCGCTGCGAGCGCGAAAATATACATGACCGGCGAAAGCCAGATTTCGGGCAATAGGGCCTACACGCGCGGCGGCGGCATCAGCTTCGCCAGCTCGGGCGAGTGCTTCCTGGGCCACGACGAAACTGCCGATCAATACGATGGCGAGGACGTCGGCGGCGGCGTGGTTTCCGGAAACTCGGTGGTTGCGACCGATAAGGAAACCCGCGGCGGCGGCCTGTTCTGCGCGTTCCCCATGACCATCCGCAATGTTGAGGTTTCCAAGAACACTATGAGCTCGCAGCGATCGAGCGGCGGCGGCATTTTCATTGAGAACACCGGCGTCAGCGTTCTGAACTGCACCGTCACCGGCAACAAGGTGACCGGCCATAACGGCGGCGGCATCGAGGTGGACTCCTCGGGCGCCGCGACGCGTGCGTTTTTGGGCGGCAAGGTTGTGGTGTCGGGCAATACGAACGGCACGGGCGACGCGGCCGACGTGCACGTGGGTGAGAAGAATTCCAACAAGTCCGACGTGGAAAACGACAACAACCAGCTGAACAACCGCATCAGCGAATCGACCGCGCTGCGCATGGTGGCCGGGTCGCGTGTGGGCCTGCAGCGCTGGAACGCGACCTCGGGCATCACCAAGCATGCCATGTCGGTGCGCGGCGAGCAGATTCAAGCCGACCAAAGCTACTTCTTCTCCGACGACCCAACGTGGTCGGTGAGCAAGGCGAATAACGTGGTTTGGCTGGTGAACACGCCCGGGAAATACCAGGTGAGCGTATATGCCGGCTCTTCCACGCCGCACACGCAGCAGGCTGCTTGCGGCGCAACCGTCACGATGTCCGGCAGCGACTACGCCAGCGGCGGCATCGCGCCCGATTACTACACGGTCGAGGGCGTTTCCGGCACGACGAAGCTCACGCCCGACGCCAGCGGCAAGGTCACGTTCACCATGCCCGGCAACGACGTGACCGTGCATGCGCATTACCCGGATCAGCCCGTCGAAGACCTCGGCTACGACAAGCTGCTGACGACGTTCCCCAAGGTGAGCGTCTACCATGCCGCGGCCTGCAAGGACGCCGCGGTGGGTAGCGTGGAATACGAACTGAAGAACGGGTTGGTACGCACTGCCACTGTGACCTGGGATTACAGCACCGTTGACGACACGATGGCCTCCGGCGAGTTCACCCTGAAGGGAAGCTTCACCGACGCGGCCGGCGCAAGCCATGAGGTTTCGCAGACCTTCATCCTGGCCGACCTGTACGCGCCCGAGGCTACCCCCGACGACAGCATGTACGAGGGCTCGCAGCAGGTGACGCTTTCGCTTGAGACGCCCATGCGCAGCGTGCAGGGCGCCGAGATCTGGTACTGCGTGAAGAAGTCCGACGGCACCCAGCCCGCGGCTTCGGACTACAAGCGCTACACCGGCTCGTTTACGGTGGATGCAGCGGCGGGCGACCAGCAGGTGTTCGCCTACACGAAGGTGGGGGAGCGCCGCACCAGCGCCGACGTCTACGACTACCTGTTCGTGCAGAAGCATGCCGTGACGGTGGCCAGCGGCAAGGCAACCGACGCGGCCGGCAAAACCATCACGGGCGCCCTTGAGGGCGCGACGGTGACCATCTCGGCCGACGCGCCCGCCGAGGGCGAAACGTTCAAAGCCTGGGAAGTTGCGGAAGGTGACGTGCAGCTTGCTGACGCCTCCGCCGCCACGACGTCATTCGTCGTCGGGTCCAAGGACGTGAAGGCGACGGCCGCGTATGCCGCCGCCAGCTGCGCGGTTTCGTTCGATACGCACGGCGGCAGCGACGTTGCGGCCCAGACGGTCGAGTACGGCGCAACCGCGAGCCAGCCGACTGCGCCGACGCGCGAGGGCTACACGTTCGCGGGTTGGTATGCCGATGAGGCCTGCACGCAGGCCTTCGACTTCAGCAAGCCCATCAAGCAGGACACGAAGGCGTACGCGAAGTGGGCGGGCACGGTTACTGTGGTGTTCGACGCTGCGGGCGGCGAGGCCGTGGAAGCCGCCATCATCGACGAGGGCACAACGCTCGGCGGCCTGCCCACGCCCACGCGCACGGGTTACGTGTTCGAGGGCTGGTATAACGGTGGCAATCGCGTGACGGGCTCGACCACGTTCAGCTCGTCGGTCGTGCTTACGGCGCATTGGAAACCGCTTTCCATGACGGTTCGCTTCATGGACGGCTACAGTGTGCTGGGCATGTCGTTGGTCGATTACGGCAGCGCGCTCGCGCGTCCGGATGACCCCGCCAAAACCGGGTACTCGTTCGCCGGCTGGTACACCGACCCCAGCTTCCAGAATCTGTACGATTTCAGCAAGCCTGTTCAGGGCTCGTTCGACTTGTTCGCGAAGTATACGGTGAATACCTATACCGTTAGTTTCGATGCGGGCGAAGGTGTGAGCGTTGCGCCCCAGACCGTCGAATACGATGGTTCGGCTTCCCAGCCCGCCGACCCCGTGCGCGCGGGTTATGCGTTCAAGGGCTGGTACGCCGACGCGGCCTGCACGACGCCGTTCAGCTTCGATGCGACCATCACGAGCGATACGACCGTGTACGCGAAGTGGGCGAAGCTCGTCACGGTGTCGTTTGACGCTGCGGGCGGATCCGCGGTTGAGTCGCGCATGGTCGAAGCGGGCGCAGGCCTGGGCAGCTTGCCCACCACGACCCGCGAGGACCACATCTTCTGCGGCTGGTATGCGGGCAATGCCAAGGTGAGCGCATCGACCACGTTCGACTCCGACGCCGTGCTCACGGCCAAGTGGGACCAGAACGTGTACGTCGCGCAGTACTTCGACGAAGACGGGCAGACGCTTCTGGACATCGATTCGGTGGCCGAGGGCGGTACGTTCAGCAACCCCACGCCCGTGCGCGAGGGCCACACCTTCGTGGGCTGGTACGCCGACGCCGCCGGCACGCAGGAATACGACTTCGCAACGCCCGTGCATGCGGATGCCAACCTGTATGCGAAGTGGGAGATCAAGCGCAATCTGGTCACCTTCGACACGCAGGGCGGCGGAGCCATCAACATCCGTCAGGTCGCGTACGGCGATACCATCGTCGAGCCCGATTACCCCGAGCGCGAGGGCTACGTGTTCCAAGGCTGGTGCACCGACGCCGCCTGCACGCAGGAATACAACTTCGACACGCCCGTGACCGCGCCCGTTACGCTGTATGCAAAGTGGACGCCGCAGATCATCGTTGCCTTCGACGCGGCCGGCGGCAGCGAGGTGGGCAGCCTGGTCATCGCCAGCGGCACGAGCATCGACGACCTGCCCGACAGCACGCGCGAGGGCTTCTACTTCGCCGGCTGGTACCAAGGAGAAAACCCCGTCGGCGTCGGCGCTACGTTCGATTCCGATACAACGCTCACGGCCCGCTGGACGCCCAGCATCATGAGCGTGACCTTCGTCGATGGGGAAGGCACGTACGACGTCGGCTTGGCCGATTACGCTTCGGCTGTTGCGCGCCCGGCCGACCCGCAAAAGGAGGGCTATACGTTCCTGGGTTGGTTCGACGAAGAGGGCAACGAATACGACTTCGACACGCCGGTAACGGGCGACCTCACGCTGCACGCGGCATGGGCCGCATCGGGCGATCCTACGCACACCGAGGACGACGAGCCGAACGCCGATAACCCTGACGGCAAGACGACGGGTGACGCGCCGATCCCCACCAACGAAAACGGCCAAGCGACCAGCAACAACGCCGCAAAGTCCGCAAGTGCATCCTCGCCAGCCACCGGCGATGGCGTCCCGGCAGCGCCCCTAGCGGCGCTGGCCATCCTAGCGCTAGCAACAGCCGCGCAAGCCCGCCGTCTCAACAAGACAAAGGGACACTCCTAATGTCTTGCTAAACCAGTGCCGCCCTTCGGGTGAATTGAGCGTCGCGCCTGGCGGCGCTCCCCAATACGTGTTGGGCTTTCGCACGGCCCCACGAAAACCGTGCCGCTTTGGTTAATCCTGCAGCTAGATTTCGCGCCTGCGGGCGAAAGCTCGCGCAGCAATAGGCGCTCGCGAAGTGAGCGTAACGCACTTCGCGCCTTCGCCCGCCGTCTTCGCAAGCGTTAAACTCCTAGCGAAACGCGAAAATTAACTCGCATCTTACAAAGCCCCGCCCCTTGCGCGCTGTATACTGCTTTTAAGTATTATTCGCGGGAAAGGACATGCCGTGGGAGATAATTCGACGAACTTCAACCCGGAATTTTCGGGCGATGCCTTGGACAACCTTGAGGCTGCAGCCGGTGCGCTGATGGCGAATCCGCAGCTCAGCCGCCGTAGCTTCGTCAGCGCGACGGCGGTCGTGGGTGCGCTCACGTTCTTGGGCTCGGTCAGCTTCCCCTCGGGCACCGTCGTGAATGCCTACGCCGACGAGGACGGCGGCACGCACTTCACCGTTTACGTGCTCAGTCGCTACGAAGTGCCCATCATGGCCCTGCGCCAAACCGATTCCGGCAAGGTCGGCGTCGGCGGCGTGAACGTCACCATCACCTCCAGTTTCAACCAGAAGCAGCTGAACGTCACCACGGGCGACGATGGCTTCGCGGTCGTCAACGTGCGCCCGCTTTCCTTCGAATGCGACGAGGACGACGCGCCGCGCTATTCGTTCTACGGCGAAGTGCTGGCGCAAAAAGAAGGCTGCCGCGAAATCTACTTCCCGACCGAATACATCATCTCTGGCGTGTCGCCCAGCGATGACGGCACGCGCCCGAACGTCATTGAGCTTCCCATCGAAACCGACGATGGGTCGCCCTACCTGCGCTACGTCACGCTTGACGAAATCGATGTTCTGCACAGCGATGCGCCGGCGTACGTGGGCGACTACAGCGACATCGACCACACCTTCGACGTGCAGGTATGCGCGCCGGACACCTCGGCTGCCGTAAGCGTCGAGCTGCTTGTAGACGACCAGCAGGCCGGTTCCAAGGCCGCAACTCGCAGTGCCAGCGACCCCAAGTTCGCCAACGCCACGTTCTCTGATAATTACTTGAAGAACATCACCCCCGGTCAAAAGGTGAAAGTCAGATTCCAAGTGGGAAGCGACCCCGCAATCTCGGCAACGTTGCCGCTTGAATTCAAGCAGGCCATCACGTTGCTGCAGAAAAGCTATGACAACCAGGCGCTCAATATCGCCTATGAACCCGATGGCCAGCGCGACACGCGTCCTTCCTGGCAGTTCAATTGGCTGTTCGGCCAAAAGAGCTCGTACACCTTCGGCATCCCCGGCTGTCCGATCGACTTCTGGAGCGACGCCAGCGGCAACTTCGGTGGATCGATAACCATCTTCTCCTACACCTTCATCAAAGATAAGAACGGCGAGAACAAGCTCAAGCCCGAAGATAAGTTCAAGTGGTTCGGCGGCAAGGCGGGCTCTGCTGCCTACGATGCATGGAAGAGCGGTGTCACCGATAGCTGGAAGTCCGTCGAGGAGGCCTATTCCGGGCTGGACAAGAATAACCTGTTTTGCGGGAAGTCGGCTAAAACCAAGACGCTTGCGGTTTCCTTGGATGTGAGCGCCATGCTGTCCGGCTCCTCCTCCATTGTTTCCACCGAGCCGGTGTACGAGACCAGCAGCACCGTCGACTTGGCGTTCGCCGCGAAGCTTGCGCTTAATTCGAGCTGCGGCTGGCAATTCTCGGTTGTGTGCATTCCGGTGTACGCCAACAT
>CAVBPP010000164.1:0-6443 GCA_963597295.1 Paratractidigestivibacter sp.
CTTCTGACCTGCTTTGTTTTTCCTGGCGCTTCAAAAATGGCTTGGAGCCGAATTGTTTGAATAAGCTTGCTCAAATTGACTGCATTTGAGCAAAATCTCGCATACTTGAATAACGAAATAGCGAAATCCAATTGGGCGGGATGCGGCAAATCGAACTCGTCGAATACCCTACCCGGCAGCCTTGAACTCGAAGCTGCCGATTTCGCAGATATGATCCGACGATAGAACCTTGACGGTCTTCCCTGATTTGGCCCAGCAAGATCCTTCCCCGTTGTTAGGGTTAGGGCTTGCCATCCAAAACTTGCAATGAGAACAATCGTGCTGGCCTTCGTAGGGGAACATGAAACGTTCCAGCTTGACCATGGCCCCAGCTTTGGCGTCCTGATGGGTATGGGTGTAGATCTGCAGCAGCACATCAGGCTTGGCATGACCGGTCAGCGCTTGCGCGGTAGAGGTGTCTACCCCGCAGTTGACGATGAGGATGGTGGCAAAGGTGTGGCGCATCGTGTGGATGGTCGCCCCTTCCGGCACCCCGAGGCGGTCTCGGTTTTTGCGCCACCAGCGCTCATAGGTTGCCGAGAGGATATGCGTGCCCTTCGAGTTGTGGCAGACGGGGTGCTCGCTGGACCACCTAAGCCCTTTGCTCTTGAACCATTTCTGCTGCTGTTCGCGCCACTCGACCATCACCTTGCGCGCCGTCGGCATCAAGGGAATAGTGCGGGTTTCCTTGGTCTTGGTGGCCTTGCGGACTTGCGTGTCTCGCTCCATGGAATGTTTAACGGTGATGATTCCGCTACGCTCATCGAACTCGCGCCAGGTGAGCGCCAGCATCTCGCTTAGGCGCATGCCCGTGGCCATAAGCAGGAACAGCCCCATTTCGAAGGAGGACATGCCATCCTCCAACACGCGAGACATCACTAGCTCGGCTTCCTCTACGGTTAGAGGGACGCGCTCTTCTGTGTCCCGTTGAGGAGCCTTCACCTCATTTGACTTGAAAATGTTGGAGTCCACGTAGTCGTTCTGCAGGGCAAAATCCCACACCTGCTTCATAGTGGCATAGATTTTGTTGGCGTAAGTGCCGCTAACCGGACGTCCGCCGTTGAGCGGGTTCGAGATGTCGCGAAGATCGTAGAGCAGCTCTTTTGCCTGAATGGGCGTCATCGACCCGATGTCCATCTTGCCGATGAAAGGCATCACGCGGTTGATATGGGTAAGGCTGGTGTCGGCTGTCCGCTTTGCGATATCGGGGTTGCGGCGCCGGTCTTCCATGAACTCGTCGAAGACGCTGGAGACCATAACGAAGGGTCGCTTGCTTTTGGCCCTGGAGCGGTCCAGGAAGGCAGTTATCCCCTCGGGCGTGCCGCCCTCGGTATTTAGGTAGCTGGTAACGGCCGCCATCATGGCGATTGCTTCTTTTTCGGAATCGACGACGCGCTTCACTTCGGCGTAAGCGTCCTTAAGCTCATCCCAGCCACCGCAGAATTTCACGGTGTACTTGCCGGTCGGCTCGCCCTTGCGCTTTTTTGCGGTGTAGCTGCCCTCGAGCCCGGCAACCTTAGTCATTGGAGCCTCCCCTATGCGCATTCGAGTAGGCTGTTTTGCAGCTGGGACGACAGAACTGGCGAAGCTTGCTTCCTGCTCGATTAAGCATGGGCCGGCCACAGTTTTTGCATACGGCCGCTTTTACGTCTTGCGGGTGGAAAGCGACCTCATAGGCAAGCTGCGACCACTGGCTATGAAATACCACATCTGGATTACTGGGTTCATCCAGCGCTGAAGCGTAATCGTATTCCCAGCCGAGAGGTTTATTGTTTTCCGATTTGAGCCCCTGCGTCGTCAAAAGCACCGCCTCTATGAAATCACGCGCGATCTCCTTTTCGGGGTGGTCGAGGTCGGCCACCAAATAAAGAGAACGGTCGGTTACGGCTTTTCGCCCTTTCGCGAACAGGGAAAGCGGTTCGCCGAAAACGCTTGGTGCGGCTTTGAAATGAATGTAAGCGGAATTGCGCAGGCGATTCTTCTGCTCTTTATCCTTCCAATCAAAATACTTAGACAGCAAGGGATTGGAAAAATATGCGGTCTCGGAATTTAACAGATCTACGAGCATCTCTCCGACAGTCTCGTTACGCCATTCGGAGTTGTACGTGAACTGCTTTACGCGTTCTTTAATACGCTTGTCGAACGCCTTGCCGTAAATCCAATAACCGTTATGGGTTGTCACCTCATCGAAATCTAGGCTCATGACTTCATTCCCGATATAAGCCTGAAACAGGATGATGTTGCTCACAAAGGCCTTGGCGGCTGTCCAATCCTGCACCGGCTCGGCGACGACGTAGTCATTTTCCGCAAAGGCGTTATCGCTTAGATAGTGCAGGAAATTCCCATTCCTCACGGCATCGAATTCTTTCACGGCGCGCTTAAGCGAGCTTTTATTAAGCTCGGTGCCGTCGTCTTTTACGCCGGTGTACTCCTCCATGAGCACCGCGTCGTCGATGAACTCATAGAAGCTCTCGCAATTGGCGCGGAATTGCTTCACGGTCTGCTTTCTCGGGCGTGTCTTCATCTCCCGCTTGCAAAGCGGCTCAAGAGACAAAGGGTAGAAATCACTTACTGCGTAAGTGAACGACTCCGGGTCCTGCGCCAGCAGAAACTTATCAAGAGCGTCTGCCGAAAAGGAGTAATCGACCTTGTCGAGCGCTTCGCGGCGATACGCCCTTAAGAATACGTGCGTGCGCTCATTTTTTTGTTTGGCAATGAAAATACCGTTTCCAGCCATCGCTCATCCTTTATCATTGCTTGTCATCGTCGTCGTTAGTATATCTGACTGGTTAAAAACAGTAAAGGTGAAAACTATCTGTATATGGTCACATGCAGATAAAACCTGCTATGATTGCATTGTGCGGGCAAGCAATGTCCGCCAAGCACCTTGAAAGTTGAATAGAAGCGAGAAAAGAAGAAGGCATGCACAAGCATGCAACAAACGGTAACTAACGAAAGGAGTTTGCAATGGTAGATCGATTGATCCATCTGAACGAGTGCGCCCTCTTGATGGGCATATCGCTAAGCAAGGCATATCGCCTCGCAAAAGCGCACGAAGCACCGTTCGAAAACGTCCAAAAGTATGGCAGCACCTATATGGTGCCCTACTTGGCCTTCTGCGAGCGCCTGGGCATACGGCCCGAGACGCAAACAGAAGCGCGCATGGAGGACGGTGACGTCCTGTGTGCATAACAGACAAAACGCCCGCAATCACTGTGAGTATCTTGCAGGATGACACAGTAAAGCAGGCGTTCTGCGCAATGGGGATTCTACCACTGCCTTACGGCAATGCCGAGGAGGCGGTGTCGAATGAATAGCCCAGAACAATTCTTCACATCAATGCTCGACGACCAGCGCCTGCTTAAGGCTCATGGTTTCGACCAATGGCCCGGCGACGAAGAGCTGGTTCGCTACCTGTTCGCCGTCGAAGAGAAGATCGACCTGATGGCAAGCATCAACGGCATCGAGTTCGAACGCGATGCCCGTGGCCGCCTCCATGTCTACCGCAAGGAGGAGGTGCAGTCATGGTAAGGAAGCTAGAGACCATCGGCGCAAAGGATCTGAGCCAAGAGACGTTCCCGCCGATCAAGTGGTTCGCTGAGAACCTGTTGGGGCCTGGTTGCTACCTGCTGGCCTCTTTGCCGAAGAAGGGCAAGGGCTTCTGGGTCTTAGGCTTGGGTCTGGCCGTCACGGAGGGCGAGCCGTTCCTCGGAACGTTTCCCACGCGTCAATCGGGCGTTTGCATCCTGGGCCTTGAGGATCGTCTGAGGCGCCTGCAGAGTCGCCTATGGCAGATGACCGATGCCCCTAGCAACGACCTGCGCCTGGCCGAACGTTCCGAGCGCTTGGACTCGGGTCTCGTTGAACAGTTGGAAGCCGATCTGGCCGAGCATCCAGAGACCGGCGTTTATGTGATCGACACGTACGCAGCGGTCAGGACGCCCGGCGCAGATTACGGATACCAAAACGACTACGATGACCTTTCAATGCTCACCAACTTCGCCGACAAGCACGGCGTGTGCGTGGTGATTTGCCATCACTGCAAAAAGGCCGTCAACCCCGCTGAGCCGTTCCTGGGCATCTCGGGAACCACGGGGCTCATCGGCGCTGTTACCGGCATGATCGTCATCTGCGACGATCGCCGATGCGAAGAGGACGAGTCAATCATGGCCACCACGGGCAAAGACATCGATCTCGCTTATTACAAAATCGCCCTGCGCAACTGCGTGTGGAGCATGTCTGAGCCATTAACGGAACTGCAAGTCGTCGGTCGCAACGTCCCGGACTGCGTAAACGAGACCATAGCGTTCGTAACGGCGCTGGGCAGGTCCTGGCGCGGCTCGGCCGCCGAGCTCGCCGAAGCGGTTAAATCGAGTGAGCAAAGGCCCGATGTGTACGGCAAGTACCTGGCCCAGCACCGCGACTACATGGCCCGCTGCGGCGTGGCGTACGAACGCAAGCACACGCGCAACGGCAACGTCCTCACGCTTGATCTGATCCCGGCCTCTCAATAGTTCTGTGAAGGGTGTGAACCCTGTGAAGCCTACCCACCTAGGGGGCAGCACCGTTCACACCCTTCACAGGCTTCACTTCTATTAATTTTTTTCTAGCGAAAGGAGCCGTTATGGCTACCGCTTTTACCGACAACAACACCACCGTGATCGACCTGGGCGAGGCCAAGGTCATCGTTCCTAAGGAATACCCCATCCTCAACCCCGAGATGATGACTGACGCAAAGTGCGTCTGGATCGGCGCCTTGCGCCATGGCGATGACGGACTTCCCCAGCGTGCCATCTGGTTGGACGACAAACCGTTCGAAGACGGCTATAGCCCCGACGAAGACGCCGTACTGGACGCCTACTTCGAAAAGGTCGGCGCTTCCGATGACCAGAAAGCACGCTTTGCCCGCTGGGGTGAACTCTGCGAAGCATGGGACAAGGATCAAACGTCCGAGCTGGCGCGCGAGATTCAGAATGGCAACCACAACGCGTTGGGTATGTGGCCCATCATTCCCGGTTCCGTCGCCGCTGAGTACTACTTTGCCAGCTTGGGAGGCGATGAAGTTGCCTAAACCGAGCGCAAACAAAACGGTCGTAAAAACCGTGCGCTTGGACTCGAAGCTGAACGACAAGGTGGCCGCCTATAGGGCGGCCACCGGCCTTTCCGAGGCCGAATCCATCCGCAGCCTGCTCGAAGCCGGCCTCATGACCCAGGGCATGGAGCTCTACTCCACGCCGCTGGCCAGATTCGTTCGCGAGCTGATGCAGGGCCAGCTCGACCTGTTCCGCGACGAGCTTGATCGGCGCAACGACGAAATGGAGGAGCGCGTGGCCAAGATCTGCGCCAAGGGCGCGAAGGCATCGCTGCAATCGGCGGTGATGCAGGTCGATATCATGCGCGGCCTGTTCCCCGCCATGGGCGAGGTGCCCGAGGAGCAGATCTGGAATGCCTACCAGCAGCAGGCCGGCGAGCTTCAGGGGGGCGCCAGCTTCCGCGACGTAAAGGCCTCGCTGGGCAATGGCTAGCCACAGTTCGGTCATCGTCAACCATCGCGTGGCGCTGCCCGGCACAAGCGCCCATGGCTCCATAGCCACCCACCGGCTCGACTACGTCCGAACCCGCCTGGGGGCCGTGCGCGAACCCACCGACGACGACGTCCGGCGTCAGGAGATGGCCGAGCGCGAAGATGCGCTCGGCTACATCTCCCACAGGCAGGGCGTCGTCTTCGACGAGGAGAGCAACTGCGCGCTGTTCGACGCCGGCGGCGTGGCGGATTACCATCAGGCGAAAGCCGACCTCGTGGCCGCCGAAGGTGCCATCCTCACCAGCGTCGTGACCGTGCGCCGCGAGGACGCCGAGGAGCTGGGTCTGCAGACAAAGCAGGATTTCGAGCGCTTCCTGCGCGCCAACTGGCAGGAGCACCTGGAGCAGATGGGCATCATGGAGCCCCAGGACGCCCGCTGGGTAGCGGCGTTCCATACCAACAGCGACAAGAACTTCCATGTCCACGTGATCAGCTGGGACGACTCCGGGCGCTTCGACAGCCTTATCCCCAAAACCGAGCTAGAGGAAGCACGCCAGGAACTCGTGGCAAAGGCCATGGCCCCCGCGCGCCAAAGAATCAGCAACACCCGCACTCAGGCAAGGGACGAGCTCGCCGCCGACATCAGGGACGGCGAGCTCTCCGAAACGCAACGCCGAAAGATGCAGCAGATCATCGATGAGCTGCCGGAAAAGGGGAGCCTCAAGTACGGCAACCTGGCGAAGAAGGCCCCCGAGCTCAAGGCCAAGGTCGACGACCTAGTCGAACAGCGCACCAACGAATCGCCGAAGCTCGCCGAGAAGGCGAAAGCCTACGAGAAGGCAGTTGATCGCCACGCCGACCCGAAGGGCCTGGAGGGCTC
>CAVBPP010000165.1:0-6431 GCA_963597295.1 Paratractidigestivibacter sp.
CTAACGTGCAGTTCGCCGTCAACCCCGACAACGGCCGCATGGTCGTCATCGAGATGAACCCGCGCGTTTCCCGCTCCTCGGCGCTCGCGTCGAAGGCGACCGGTTTCCCCATCGCGAAGGCTGCGGCGCGCCTGGCCGTCGGCTACACGCTCGATGAGATCGTGAACGACATCACCAAGGCCACGCCGGCCTGTTTCGAGCCCTCCATCGACTACTGCGTCGTGAAGGTGCCGCGCTTCGCCTTCGAGAAGTTCCAGGGTTCCGACGATACGCTGTCGACGCGCATGAAGGCCGTCGGCGAAATCATGTCCATCGGCCGCACGTTCGAGGAATCGCTCGGCAAGGCCATGCGCTCGCTGGAAAACGGCCGCGCGGGCTTGAATGCGGACGGCAAATGCAAGGAGATCTTCGACGAGGACGAGTTCGATGACCTGGTCGGACGCCCGACGCAGGACCGCATCTTCTACGTGGCCGAGGCCTTCAAGCGCGGCTGGTCGGTCGATAAGGTGTTCGAGGCCACGCGCATCGATCGCTGGTTCCTCAACCGCATGCACGACATCGTGCGCGTGGAGGAGAACCTGCGCGGCATGAGGCTTGAGGACTTGGACGCCGACGCGTTCCGCGTGGTGAAGCGCATGGGCCTCTCCGACGCGCAGATTGCCTACCTGACCGGCTCGGATGAGCTGACGGTGCGCACGTGCCGCAAGCTTCTGGGCGTGGTGCCGGCCTTCAAGACCGTCGACACCTGCGCTGCCGAGTTCCCCAGCAAGACGGCGTACCATTACAAGACTTACGATGCCGACGAGACCGAGGTCCCCGGCACTCGCACCCGCCCGCGCGCGATGATCTTGGGCGCCGGCCCGAACCGCATCGGCCAGGGCATCGAGTTCGACTACTGCTGCGTGCACGCCAGCTACGCGCTGCATGACGCAGGCTACGAGACCATCATGGTCAACTGCAACCCGGAAACGGTTTCCACCGACTACGACACGTCGGACAAGTTATATTTCGAGCCGCTGACCTTCGAAGACGTTATGGACATCGTCGACGTCGAGCAGCCCGAGGGCGTTGTGGTCACCCTCGGCGGCCAGACGCCGCTGAAGCTGGCGCAAGCGCTGCAGGATGCTGGCGTGCACATCATGGGCACCAAGCCCGAGGCCATCGACCTTGCCGAGGATCGCGATCGCTTCCGCGTCGTGTGCGACGAGCTGAACATCACCTACCCGGCGGCCGGCCAGGCGTCTACGTTCGAGGAGGCCTGCAAGGTGGCCGACCAGATCGGCTTCCCGCTGCTCGTGCGCCCCAGTTACGTTCTGGGCGGGCGCGGCATGGGCATCGTCTACGACGGCACCCAGCTTGAGAAGTATATGGCCGAGGCCGCCAAGATCACGCCCGACCATCCCGTTTACCTGGACCGTTTCCTCGAAGGAGCCGTCGAGCTCGATCTGGATGCGCTCTGCGACGGGGAAGAGGTGTTCGTCGGCGCCATCATGGAGCACATCGAGGAGGCCGGCATCCACTCCGGCGACTCGGCCTGCTGCACGCCGCCGTTCGCCATCTCTGAATCCCTGCAGGAAAAGCTTCGCGACATCGCGCGCCGCCTGGCGCTGCGCATCGGCGTCGTGGGCCTCATGAACATCCAGTTCGCCGTGAAAGACCAGGTCGTGTACATGATCGAGGCCAACCCGCGCGCTAGCCGCACGGTGCCGTTCGCCTCGAAGGCCACGGGCGTGCCGCTGGCCAAGTGCGCGGCCCGCATCATGGCCGGCGAGAAGATCGCCGATCTGGACCTTCCCGCCGACGATCGCGAGATGGACCACTTCAGCGTGAAGGAAGCCGTCATGCCCTTCGGCCGCTTCCCGGGCGCCGACACCAGGCTCGGCCCCGAGATGAAGTCGACCGGCGAGGTTATGGGCATCGCTGCGAACTTTCCGTGCGCCTACGCGAAGACTCAGCTGGCCATCAGCTACATGCTGCCCGAGGGCGGCAACGTCTTCATCAGCGTGTGCGACCGAGACAAGCGCTCCATCACGTCCATCGCGCGCGAGATCGTGCGCCTGGGCTTCAACGTGGTTTCCACCGGCGGCACGGCGCGCACCCTTAAGGCGGCCGGCATCAACACCCAGGTGGTGAAGAAGATCAGCGAGGGCAGCCCGAACATTCGCGACATGCTTGTGAACGGCGAGATTGCGCTTATGATCAACACGCCGTTCGGCAACGCCACCCGCAACGACGGCTACGCTCTGCGCACCGAGGCCGTGAAGCACGGCGTAACGCAGGTGACCACGCTCGCCGGCGCCCAGGCGCTGGTCGCGGGCATGGAGGCTTCCCGCGCCGATGGCCTGGAGGTCGTCGCGCTGCAGGACCTGCCGCAGCATGATCTGCCCGCGCGCAAGGATGTTGCAGCTAAATAGGTATTACCGGGCCCGGCAAAGCTTCGGGCCCGTTTCGCATCCGCTTGCCCGCCCGGGCGCCAAGCTTGCGGCGGGGAAGCGAATACAGGAAAGGCGGCCCGCGCCGATGCGCGCGGCTGCGAACGCAGAGGGGGAAAGGAGTCCCGTGGCACTCGTCAACGAACGCGTGAGGGTTCTGGAGAACGTCGAAGTCGGTCCGAACCTGCACGTCGTCACCATCAGCGCTCCGGCCATTGCCAAGGCGGTTCGGCCGGGCCAGTTCGTGCATATGCTCATCCCGGGGATGGAGGGCCATATCCTGCGCCGTCCGTTCTCCATTTACGCGGCCGACGCGGAAGCGGGCACGGTCGACATCCTCTACCAGGTGGTGGGCTTCGGCTCCGATCATCTGACCATCATCGATTCGCACTGCGGGCTGGCGGGCGACTTGGAGCTCATGGGTCCGGTCGGCCACGGCTGGCAGGTGCCGGAAGGCTGCGGGCGCGTGCTTCTGGTCGGCGGCGGCGTGGGCGCGGCCCCGCTGTTCATGTTTTGCGAGCAGCTGGTATCATCCGGCGTGCATGTGGACGTGGTCCTGGGTGCCCAATCGAAGGAAACCCTGGTCACGCGCGAGCGCTATGCTTCGCTCATCGGGCGTGATCCGGCTTGCGCCACCGATGACGGATCTTACGGCCGCGCGGGCTTCTGCACCCCGCTCGTCGAGGAGGCGTTGGCCGCGGGCGTCGACGGCAAGCCCTACGACCTGGTCGTATGCTGCGGCCCCGAGCCCCTCATGAAGATTGTGGCCGGCCAGGCGAAGGCCGCCGGCGTCGCGTGCCAGATTTCCATGGAAAAGCGTATGGCCTGCGGTGTGGGCGCATGCCTGTCGTGCGTGGTCGACACGGTGGACGGCAAGCGCCGATCCTGCGTGGACGGTCCGGTTTTCGATGCGGAAAAGATGGTGTGGTAAATGGCCGACATGAACGAACTTCTGCCCCTAACGCCCAGCCCTACTTCGGTGAACATGCAGGTGAACCTGGGCGGGCTTACCATGAAGAACCCGGTCACCACCGCTTCCGGCACGTTTTCGGCCGGCCAGGAATACAGCGACTTCGTCGACGTGGCCGCTCTCGGCGCCGTAACGACCAAGGGCGTGTCGCTTAACGGCTGGGAGGGCAACCCCTCGCCGCGCATCGCCGAGGTTTCAAGCGGCATGCTGAACTCCATCGGCCTTCAGAACCCCGGCGTGCACTTTCTGAAGGAGCATTCGCTTTCGTGGCTGCGCGAAATCGGCGCTACCACCATCGTGAACGTGTCGGGCCACAGCTTCGACGAATACGTTTCGGTCATCGAGGCGCTCGAGGACGCGCCGGTCGATGCCTACGAGGTGAACATATCCTGCCCGAACGTCGACGCCGGCGGCATGACCATCGGCACGCATGTTGAAAGCGTCGAAAAGGTGGTCAGCATGTGCCGCGCCGCCACGAAGCGCCCGCTCATCGTGAAGCTGACGCCGAACGTCACCGACATCGCCGAGATCGCCCGTGCCGCCGAATCCGCCGGCGCCGACGCGCTTTCGATGATAAACACCCTGATGGGCATGGCTATCGACGCCGAGCGCCAGTGCACGAAGACCGCACGCCCGCTCGCCGGCTTTTCCGGCCCTGCCGTGAAGCCCGTCGCGCTGCGCTGCGTATGGCAGTGCCATAACGCCGTGAAGGTTCCCATCTTGGGCATGGGCGGCATCTCCACCGGCATCGATGCCGTGGAATTCATGCTAGCGGGTGCGACCGCGGTGGCCGTCGGCACGGCGAACTTCGTCGACCCGGCTTCAACCGTGAAGGTTATAGACGGCATCGCCGATTACTGCGAGCGCCATGGCGTGAAAGACGTAAACGAGCTGATAGGAGCTTTGAAATGCTAGAGAACTTCAACGACATCCCCGCCCGCGATCGCGTCATCGTCGCCATCGATTGCGGCATCGAGGAGGCCTTCGACATCGCCGACAAGCTGCAGGGCAAGGCCAAGTGGATGAAGGTGGGCATGACGCTGTTCTATGCGAACGGCCCGGCCATCGTCTACGCTCTGAAGGAGCGCGGCTTCAAGGTGTTCCTGGACCTGAAGTTCCACGACATCCCGCATCAGGTGGAGGGCGCTGCCTATTCCGCCTGCGCGAGCGGTGCGGACATGATGACCATGCACACCACCGGCGGCGTTGCCATGATGAGCGCGGCGCAGAAGGGCGCCGAACGCGCCGCCGCCGAATACGGCTTCGAGGTGCCCATCACGCTCGGCATCACGGTGCTCACCTCCATGTCCGACGCAGCGCTTGCCGACACCGGCGTCACGCGCTCGATGGCCGATCAGGTGAACGTGCTGGCAGAGCAGGCCAAGCGCTCGGGAATCTCCGGCGTCGTCGCGTCCCCGCAGGAGGCTGCTATGCTTCGCGAGGTGCTCGGTCCCGAGGGCTATATCGTTACGCCGGGCGTGCGTCCGGCCGGCAGCGCGCTTGGCGACCAGAGCCGCGTGGCAACGCCGAAGCAGGCCTTTGCCAACGGCGCGTCCCACATCGTCGTCGGCCGCCCGATCACGCAGGCGGCAGACCCCGCGGCAGCGTTCATGGCCATCGCCGAAGAGCTCTCATAAGGCCGTTTACCTGCGATTTTGTGCTTATGTTGTCGTGAACGAAAGCTTCACTTAAGGTTGAGAAGCGCTAAAATACCAGGTCAAAGGCTAATTCGGCGAAAAAAGATTTTCAACCTGGGAAAATACAGACGCATAATCGCAGGTGAAGTGTTAGTATCGTTGCAGTCCGTGAAAAGTCACGAAGGAGATTAAACATGGCTATTCCTCAACTTAGCGCTGCCGATCGTCAGGCAGCCCTCGAAAAGGCAAAGGCCGCCCGTATCAAGCGTGCGCAGGTTCGCGATGATCTGAAGTCCGGCAAGCTGTCGCTCGCCGATGTCATCAAGATGAAGGACGACCCGATCGTCGGCCGCATGAAGGTTTCCACCCTCATCGAGACCCTTCCTGGCTACGGCAAGGCCAAGGCCGAGAAGATCATGAAGGAGCTGCAGATCGCCGAGAGCCGTCGTCTGCGCGGTTTGGGCGAGCGTCAGCAGGCCGCTCTGCTGGAGCGTCTGGGCTAAAGTGCGCCACGGCAATCTATTTGTCATCTCAGGGCCATCAGGGACCGGTAAGGGCACCCTGGTGGCTCGTCTTTTGCAGGAGGTTCCCGACGCGTGGGTTTCGGTTTCGGCCACCACGCGAAAACCCCGCGGAGGCGAAGTAGATGGCGTTCATTATCAATTCAAGACCGAAGAGCAGTTCCAAGAGCTTATCGATGCCGATGGGCTGCTCGAATGGGCCGTGTACAGCGGAAACCATTACGGCACGCCGCTGCAAAGCGTCGTCGAGCACATGGAAGCCGGTCAGCAGGTGATCTTGGAGATCGACGTGCAGGGCGCCTTCCAGGTGAAGGAGAAGCTTCCGCAGGCCCACCTGGTGTTCATCGAGCCGCCGTCGCTCGAGGTTTTGGAAGCTCGCCTGCGCGGGCGCGGAACCGAGACCGAAGATGTGATAGAAAAGCGTCTTAATGCGGCGAAGGTGGAGCTTTCCCGCAAAATGGAGTATGATAAGCAGCTTGTGAACGACAATCTCGACGAAGCCGTGGCAGAGCTCGTCGGGTATGTAAACGAACAAGCCGAGAAACCGCGAGGGTAAGACCACATGAGCATTATCGAACCGAGGATCAACGACCTGCTGAACGAGACGGACAACGACCGTTTCCTGCTGTGCTCGATCGCTTCCAAGCGCGCGCATGACATCAACGACATGATGCGCGGCCAGCGCGATCGTGCCATTCAGCTGCAGTCCGCCGTCGAAATCGCCAAGGCCGCCGACAAAAAGCCGCTTTCGATGGCTTTCTCCGAGATCGCCCGCGGCGACGTGTCCTACGATCCCGAGACCATCAACGTCACCGAGCACTAGGATATCACCCGTCTAGCTGCGGGTTTATCTTCGACAGAACGGGGCGCC
>CAVBPP010000166.1:0-6355 GCA_963597295.1 Paratractidigestivibacter sp.
CCGAGGGCACGCCGGCTTCGACGATCAGCGTCGCGGTCGCCAAACCCGCTATCAATCGGTTGCGCGTACGAAACCGCTGCGGCAACGGCGGTGCGGACCATTCGTGCTCCGACACCACCGCACCGCCCGAAAGCGCGATGCGCTCGAACAGCGCGACGTTCTCGGCAGGGTAGGGCATGTCCGCCCCGCCGCCCAGAAACGCGACCGTCGGCGCGCCCGCGGCAAGCGCCGCCTCGTGCGCCGCAGAATCGCACCCGCGTGCCCCGCCCGAAACGATGCAGATGCCGCGGGCGGCGGCCAACGCCGAAAACCGTTTAGCGCAACCCAGCCCGTAAGGCGTGGCCTTGCGCGCACCCACCACCGCAAGCGATGGCGTCAATAGCGCATCGGGGTTACCCAGAACGTACAGCTTTTTCGGCGGGCGAGGAATCTTACGCAGGGCATCCGGAAAACGCGGATCATCAAAACCCAGTACGCATCTAGGTCCCGAAATAACCTGCCTGGGAACTCCCGCCTTGCCTTTCCCCGCCATCATGCCTCACCTTCCCTTAAACGGAACCCCACGGCCTCGCAAAGGTGATCGCGCCCGACGCGCTGCGCCTCTTCCATATCCGCTATGGTACGCGCTAGCGACAACGTGCGCATGATGGCGCGCCCGCTCATATGGCCCGCCTCGGCAAGGCTCTCCAAAAACCTCGCGTCGCCCTCGACGAGCGCGCAGGCTTTCACGACCAGCTCGGTTTTCGCCCCGCGCTCGTCGTATCCCGCTCGCTCGCGACGCCACGAAGCATACTCACGAGCCGCCATCACGCCCTCGCGCAACTTCGCAGACGATGTGCCCGTCCCCGTCGCCAGCACGCCCGATGGGGGCATGCGGGCCACGTCTATGTGCACATCGATGCGATCGAGCACCGGTCCGCCTATGCGTCCCTGGTACTGGCTGATCTGATGCTGCGAGCACTTGCAGGGCCGATCCTTATCACCGAAATACCCGCACGGGCAAGGATTCGCTGAAGCGACCAGCATGAATCGCGCGGGGAATTCAACATTGCCATCCGCGCGCGTGATGGTCACCTTCCCCGATTCCATGGGCTGGCGAATGCCCTGCAAAACCGAAGGCGCGAACTCTGGCAGCTCGTCCAGAAACAGTACCCCGTTGTGCGCAAGGGAAATGGAACCGGGCCGCGGAGGCGATCCTCCCCCGACGAGCCCCGCCATGCTCGCGGAATGATGCGGCCCGCAAAAGGGTCTCACGCCCGCCAAAATGGAGGACGCATCGCCCCCGACGACGGAATGTATGACAGCGCTTTCTAGCGCCTCATCGCGCGTGAGCGGAGGCAGGATGGAAGGCAATCTGGATGCCAACATGGTCTTGCCCGAACCGGGAGGCCCCATCATCAGCACGCCATGGCCGCCGGCTGCCGCAATCTGCAGCGCACGTTTCGCCAAGTCATGCCCCGCAACATCTTGAAAATCGAGCGTTTCGGCGCTCTCAACGCCCCCGCGCGCGACGAGCTCCGGAAAATCGGCCTCCCGAAATTCCGCCAGCGTCTTCACCACCCGGCGCGAAAGCCCGGAAACCGGACGCGCGCCCAACTCAACGGCGGAAAGAAGCGATAGCCCCTGTCGTTTCGCGCACAGCGCATAGGCGAGCAGGCCGGCAACCGGACGAACCTGCCCGGTCAGGGAAAGCTCGCCGACGACGAGAAGATCGCTCAGGCGGCTGCCGTCTACCTGCCCCGTAGCCGCAAGCAGACCGACGGCGATGGGCAAATCGAATCCCGACCCGGTCTTTCGCAGCGCGCCCGGCGCCAGATTCACCACCACCTTATGCGGCGGCACGCTGAACCCGCAAGCCCGGATGGCGGCGCGCACTCGCTCGCGAGATTCCTGCACCGACGCATCGGCCATGCCCACGATGGAGAATCCCGGCATGCCGTTACTCACGCACACCTCGACGTCAACCGGAACCGCCTCGACGCCCCGAAGGGTGGCGGTTCTCACCCGAAACAACGTATCCATAACGCCTACGCCACGCCGAACGCATTGATATGATGCCTGATCATCGCACGATCAGGCGACACCACCACGATGGATATGATGTCAAAGCGCACCTGAACGTCCACCACATCGTAATGAGCGAGGAACATCGCGGCGATGCGCTCGTAGCGCTCGCGCTTCTTCGCATCCACGGCCTCGCTCGGCAAGCCCATGTCGGTGCTGCGCCTGGTTTTCACCTCGACAAACACGATGGCGTCCTCGTCCATCGCGATGATGTCCGCCTCCCCCGCCGGGCATGTCCAATTTCGCTCGATGATCTCGTAATCATGCCGCTCGAGAAAGCGAACCGCAGCCTCCTCGCCCCTAGCTCCCAACTCACGATTCAGCTCGCCACGCTTCTTCTGGCCTCCGGCTTTTTCATGGTCTTGCCGCACATCCTGAGAGGTGCTCGACGCTTTACGCCGCCGTGAGGACCCCTTAGGAGCAGCTGCACCCTTAGCCGAGGTTCCCGCCGTTCGTGTGGCTTTACCTCGCTTCCTTCTTGACGAGGTCCCATCGCCGGCGTTTAGCGCAGCTGGGCCGCCAGGCGTCTCAACGGCAACGGCCACCGCAACGGCCGCCGCGCCCCCTGCGGTCTCGGCGATGTTCGATTTTGCATTGGATTTTTTCTTCATGGTCATAGCTCCCTTTCTCGCTACGACCAGTGTGCGCCCGAGAACCAGCGCCAAGCTTGCCGATCGCCCCGCATTCGCCGGTATAAACCTAGCGAAAACCCAGCGCAGGTAAATTCAGCGCTTCAACTGGGGATCCAGCAAAATCAGAACAGGCTCTCCTGGGTGAAAGCATGGCAAAACGACACGCGATGCACCGGGCTTAACCCGTATTTTTTAATGGCCTCGATGTGCGATGCGCTCGCATAGCCTTTATGGGAATCGAAGCCGTATTCGGGATATTCCTTCGCGTACTCGCACATCAGAGCATCGCGCTCAACCTTCGCAACGATCGAAGCCGCGGCAATCGACGCGCACTTCCCATCGCCCTTCACAACGTTGGTCTCGCGCTCGTCCAAATGCAGGGGATTACCGTCCAGCAAGACGACATCGGGGCGCACGCCGGCCTCTTCGACGGCGGCGATGGCGCGCCGAAACGCCGTCGTCAAACTTGCCGTCATCCCGTTCGCGTCGATATCGGCCGGCTCAACGTACTGCACGGTCCAGGCAATCGCAACCCGCTTGATTTCTGCCGCGATGCGTTCCCTGTCCTCAGGCTTCACCTGCTTCGAATCGTTCAAGCCGGCAATGTGCGGCTCGGTCGGCAGCACGACCGCGCCCACAGCCAACGGGCCGGCCACCGGCCCGCGACCCACCTCGTCAAGCCCCACGACAAGCTTTCCGCAGGCAATCTCGCGCTCGTAGGCGTAAAGGGAATCCAACCGCTCCAACTCAGCCTCCTGCGCCGCGATGCGCCTCGTCGCGCTAGCGAGCGCCGTTTGCACGCCCTTGCGCGTATCCGCCGCCAACTGCCGCTCCAAAACGGAAAGCTCGGCCTTATCGGCATGCTGCAAGCGCTGCCTTACCTCGGCGACGGTCAAGCTCATAACGCGATCCTTTCAATCGAAGCTAGGGGGCAATTCAACTGCGCGATTCACTCTACCCTATAACGAAGAAACCCCCCGGTAAAACCGAGGGGTTCGAAACTTTAAGCGGCAAAAGGCCTAGCGGAAAGCCTTCTCCTTGATCTTGGCGGCCTTGCCCACCTTGTCGCGCAGGTAATACAGCTTGGCGCGACGGACGTCGCCCTGGCGGGTAACTTCGATCTTGTCGATCTTCGGGGAATGAACCGGGAAGGTACGCTCCACGCCCACGGCGAAGCTAATCTTGCGAACGGTGAAGGTCTCACGGGCACCATGGCCGTGACGACGGATGACGTCGCCCTGGAACACCTGGATACGCTCGCGGTTACCCTCGGTGATGCGGTAGTGCACCTTGACGTTGTCGCCCACGTTGAATTCCGGGACGTCCTTGATCTGCTGTTGCTCGATGGCGCGAATGATATCCATTGCCGTTTCCTTCTTATATGTTCAGTCAAACCTTATCAGTTGTCGTAAAGACACGATTGGACAGTATACCGCCCCTCCCACCTTCTGGCAAGGGGAAAAATACCGCAAGCCGCATCTTCGCAAACTATCCAATCCTCTGACGAGAATCAGATGGAATGCACTGCGCCGACCAAGGCCGACGCAGCATCAATCACATGAATTAGCCCAGTTCAGCAAGCTGCGCATCCACGCGCGAAAGCTGATCGCGAACCTCCGCGAGCTTCGCGGTGTCCTTCTCGATGATCTCGGGTGCGGCCTTCGCCAAAAAGCCGGGGTTCGAAAGTTTCTTCGAGAACTTCTGCTCGTCGGCGGCAAGCTTCTTGCGCTCCTTGGTCAAGCGGGCGCGCTCGGCGTCGAAATCGACCATGCCGGTGAGCACGCAAAACACCTCGGCGCCCTCGACGACCACGGCCGCGCTCTCGGCGGGCTTGGCGGCGTCGGCGGCGATGGTCAGCTCGCTCACTCGCGCCATCGACGAAATCTGCGCGGCAAGCGAATCGAGCATCTGCACGTTTTCCGCCTGGGCCTTGATAACGCATGCGAGCTCCTGCTTCGGCGAGATGCCGTAACGGGCGCGCGTCGAACGGACGGCGCCGACGACGTTGCACAGCATGCCGATAGCGCGCTCGGCGTCCTCGTCGATGTAGCCGGCCAGCGTCTCGGGCTCGGGCCACGCGGCAACCATCAGCGCCGGGGCTTCCTCGCCCGCGGCCTTCGGCACGTGCTCCCAAATGGCCTCGGTCACAAACGGCATCGCCGGGTGCAGCAGACGAAGCGCGTTGTCCAGCACGAACACCAGGTTGCGCTGCGTCTGCAGGCGAACCTCAGGGTCGGCGCCCTCGCGCAGATTTGCCTTCGAGAACTCGATGTACCAGTCGCAGAATTCGTTCCAGAAGAAGTCATGCAAGCTGCGGGCCACCTCGCCGAACTGGTACGACTCGGTTCCGCTCGTCACGGCTGCCGAAAGGCGCGCCAGGCGGCTGAAAATCCACGCGTCGGCCTGCGTGCGCGCAACGGGCTCTCCGGGGGTGAAGCCCTCCAGGTTGCCCAGTACGAATCGGCTCGCGTTCCAGATCTTGGTAACGAAGCCGCGCGCCTGCTCGGTGCGCGGGCTGCCCAGAAGCTTGTGGGTCTTCTTGTCGATGTCAGCGTCGAAGCGAACGTCCTGGTTGTTCGTCACCAGAGTCAACAGGTTGAAGCGCATGGCATCCGCGCCGTACATGGAGATAAGGTCCATCGGGTCGACGCCGTTGCCCTTAGACTTCGACATGCGCGTGCCGTCCTTGGCCAGGATGGTGGCGTAGATGACGACGTCCTTGAACGGGATTTCCTTCAGGAAATACGTGGACGACATGATCATGCGCGCCACCCACAGCGCGATGATGTCGCGAGCGGTCACGAGCGCGGTCGTCGGATGATGCCCTTCCAAGCGCTCAGGATGGCCGGGCCACCCCTGCGTGGCGAACGTCCACAGCTGGCTCGAGAACCAGGTGTCCAGAACGTCCTCCTCCTGATGCGCGTGCGCGCCGCATTTCGGGCACGTCTCCGTGTCCTCCATCAGCGCGTCTTCCCAGCCGCATTCGTCGCAGTGGTACACCGGGATGCGATGGCCCCACCACAGCTGTCGGGAAATGCACCAATCCTTCAGGTTCTCCATCCAGGTCAGATAGGTCTGCGTCCAACGCTCCGGGTGGAACGTGATCTGACCGGACGTGACGGCCTCGGTCGCCGGGCCCTTCAGCTTGTCGACGGCGACGAACCATTGCTCGGAAAGCCACGGCTCGAGCGTGCTGTCGCAGCGATAACAATGCATGACGGAATGGTCGTGCTTCTCGACATGATCGAGCAGCCCATGCTCCTCGAACCATGCGACGATGGCCTCGCGGCATTCCTCGCGGCTCATGCCGGTGAACTCACCATAGCCCTCGACCACATGCGCCGTCTCGTCGAAGATGTTGATCTTCTCAAGCCCATGCCGCTCGCCCATGGCATAGTCGTTCGGGTCGTGAGCGGGCGTTACCTTCACGAAACCGGAACCGAAGCCGGCATCGACGTAGAAGTCGGAGAAGATCGGGATATCGCGATCGACGATGGGCAGCTTCACCGTAGCGCCGACGAACTTGTCCTTATCGTGGTCCTTCGGAGACACCGCCACGCCCGTATCGCCGAGCATGGTCTCGGGGCGCGTCGTGGCGACGACGATGTAATCCTGGCCATCGATTGGCTCGGCGAGCGGATAGCGAAGGTGCCACAGGT
>CAVBPP010000167.1:0-6111 GCA_963597295.1 Paratractidigestivibacter sp.
TGCTACCACAGCCTGGCCGTACGAAACGCAGCCGTCGTTGGGCGGTAGGTCCTGATTCAGCGCCACGGTGAAGCCGGCGTTCTGCAGCAGCGCCGTCGCGTGCTCAATAAGGTAGCGGTTCATGAACACGCCGCCGGAAAGCGCAATGGTCGTGATGCCATAAACGCTGTTCGCCAGCTGGGCGGACATGAGCACGGCGTTAACGAAGCCGTCGTGAAAGCGGCGCGCGATGATTGCCGTGGGTGTGCCTGCGGCAACGTCGTCGAGCAGGCTTTCGAAGGCGGGCGCGGCGTCGAACACCACGACGGAGGTGTCCTGCGCGGTGCTGTCCTTGGTGGCCGTGTTCTTCACCACGTTGATGCGGTAGGCGTCAGCGGCGGGGATGCCGGTGGCGGGTTCCGCCGAGGGCAAGCCGATGGCGGCCTCAAGCTCGATGGCGGGCTGGCCCTCGTAGGTGGGCTGCGGGCACACGCCCAGGATGGCGCTTGCCGCGTCGAATAAGCGGCCGACCGACGACGTGTAGGGCGTGTTCAGCCCGCGGTCAATCATCTGGTCGCACAGCTCGGCGGCGTCGCCCATGCTTTCAAGCAGCGCTTTAGCGCCCGGGTGTTCTAGCAGGTCAAACGCGTACAGCACGCCATAGGCCATGCGACGCGGATCCTTCACGGCCGCAGCGCCGCCGGGCATGGGCACATAGGCGAAGTTGGCGAAACGCTCGAAGGCCTGCTGATTGGCGATCATCACCTCGCCGCCCCAGATGCGCCCGTCAACACCGTAACCCGTGCCGTCGAACGCGATGCCGCACACGGGGCCGAACAGGTTGTTCTCGCCGAGCACCGACGCGATGTGCGCATGATGGTGCTGTACCTGCATGAGCTGAGCGCCGGTTTGTTCTGCCTGTTCACGAGCCCATTTGCTGGTGAGGTATTCAGGGTGCAGGTCACACGCTAGGCGTGTCGGCTTCACCTGGAAAAGCTTCTCGTAACGCTGCTTCGCTTCCATCCACGCGTCATAGGTTTCGGCGTTTTCGACGTCGCCGATGTGCTGGGAAACGAAAGCTTCCGGGGCGACCGAGTTGGACTCGCTCGCGGATTCATCCTCCCCCGCAGCGCCGGCCTCACCCGCGCCGCGCACCAAGGCGAACGTCGCTTTCTGCTCGGAACCCGTGGCCAGCAGCGTTTCCTGCGCCGGGTTCGCTTCGGGGCAGCCGAGCGCCAGCGGCAGCGGCGCGAATCCCCTGGCTCGGCGGATGAACTGAATGGCCTGCTCACCGCCCGCCTGCACCACGCGTAGCACGGAATCGTCGTAGCGCGACAGAATCTCACGGTTGTTGCCCAGAATGGCGTCGACCACGCCGGCAAGCTTCGCGCGAGCTTCGTCGTCGTCGGTGATAATTGGTTCGTTATGCAGGTTTCCCGAGGTCATAACCAGCATCGGCAGCGCATCTTCGCCGCGAGCTTCGCGCAGCGCGGTCGCGAAATCGTGCAGCAGCAGATGCTGCACCGGCGTGCACGGCAGCATGACGCCCAGCTCGGGCAGCTTGTCAGCCAAACCCGCGGCCAGCTGAGCCTCCGGGCGCTTGCGCAAAAGCACGATCGGCCGCTTCGTCGATTCCAGCTGTTCCTGCTCCACGGCATCAACCCGACACGCGCGACGCGCGTCGTCGGCCGAGCCAACCATCACGGCAAACGCCTTGCCCTGGCGACGCTTGCGTTGCCGCAGCTTCGCCAGCGCATCGGGGTTGGTCGCGTCGCATACCAAGTGGAAGCCGCCAAGCCCCTTCACGGCCACAATGCCGCCGTCAAGCAGCAGCTTCACGGCCGAAGCAAAAAAGCCGTCGGAAGCCTCACACGAATCTCCCCAGGTGGTGCACCAGTCTTCGCCGGCCGGCACGCTCCAGGAAACCTGCGGTCCGCATTCCCAGCAGGCGTCGGGCTGCGCGTGAAAACGCCTGTTCAGCGGATCGGCGTATTCGTCAGCGCACTGCGGACACATCTTGAAGCCGCCCATCGACGTGGCCGGACGGTCGTACGGGAGCGAATCGATGATGGTGAAGCGCGGCCCGCAATTCGTGCAGTTGATGAACGGGTAGCGGTAGCGGCGATCGTTGGGATTGAACAGCTCGGTCAGGCAATCGTCGCAGGTGGCAAGGTCGGGCGACACCAGCGTGGTCCGACCGGCAGCCGCGTCGTCCGACGTGCGAATCTCGAAGGTGTTGCAATCTTCGAGCGGCACCTCGTCCAGATCGAGCTCCTTCACCTTTGCGGCCGCCGGCGGGTTCATATGCAGCTCGTTCACGAATTCATCGAGCAGCTTCGACTCTCCCTCAGCATGGATGGTCACACCTTCGGTTGCATTCAGAACCCAACCATTGATCAGGTATTTCTTCGCCAGACGGTACACGAACGGGCGGAAGCCCACGCCTTGCACGATACCTTTGACTTGAATGTTCAGCGCCTCAATCACGCTTGCCCCCTTGATAAGAAGGGCGAGCCGCAGCCCGCCCTTTGAAGTTCCTTGTACGTACGTGCCCTCGGGCCGTTTCCGTGCGAGCTCTCGCTCGCACCCACAGACAGATTCCGGAATTCCATCCCGACAATCCGAATGGAGGCCAATCCCAAGAACCATCTGTTCGTACGCGCCCTCGGGCCGTTTCCGTGCGAGCTCTCGCTCGCACCTACAGACAGATTCCGGGATTCACATCCGCCCATGCGGTCGGAATTCGCCCCGCGCCCGTTTACGCCTGGTTGCGCTCTTCCAGAATCTGGCAGACCACATCGGCAAGCGCGCGCAGCGTGACCGACGAGTTGTCGGGCAGGTGCAAGTGCACGCAACGACGGCCGCGATCGGCCAGGGTGACCAGGTCGCCCGAGGCCTGCGCCTTCGCCAGCGAACCCAGGCTTTCGGCTTCCTGCTTCAGCGGAATATCCTTCAGCTCGTCGGCCGACAGGATAAGGAACACGCCGCAGTTCGGGCCGCCCTTGTGCAGCTGGCCGGTCGAATGCAGGTAGCGCGGGCCAACTTCCAAGCACGACACCACGCCGCACTTGTCAGCCACGCCATGGCGAATGGTCTCAAGCGCCTCGCGGCGGCCTTCGCCCGTGAACGGCAAAAACGCGTTCAGCGCGAAGAAGTCGCCCGGCTGAATGCTGTTCAGCAGCGCACGCAGGGAAGCGCGCACGTCCTTGCAATCCTTGAAGCACGACGCCTGGCGAACCTCAACTTCGCCCATGTGCACGTCGTCGATGAAGTCCTGCACGTAGTCGGGCTCGGGCTGGCCGTCACGCAGAATGTCCAGCACAACCGCCTTCGCCGACGCCACGTCGGGCTGGTCAAACGGGCAGATCTTCATCAGGTAGCCGCACATGGCCACCGCGTATTCCCACATGATGAAGTGCTCGGGCAGGTCATATACGGTGTCAATCTTATAAGCCGCACGCGGAATGGACGGATCGATGTAGGAAAGGCCCATCTCAAAGTTACGGCGCTCGTCCCACAGGTCGTTCTTCGTCTGGTACATGACGACGCTGCGGTCACCCGGGTCCTTCTTCAGAAGCAGGGTGTCAACCTCGATGTTCGGCAGGATGCCCTGGCCGTTTTTGCCGACGCTCTCGGCGACCAGCTGCTCGATCCACAGGCCAAGCACGCGGCCGCGCTTCTGCGTGAGGAAGCAGAACTTGTTGCGGCCCTGCGTGTAGTTGTCGTACAGGAAGGAAGCCAGGCCGATGGCCGGGTTGTCGATGGCGTCCTCAGAACAGGCGCGCTCGGCCTCGGCGGCGCGAGCCATGTATTCCTGCAGGTCAATGCCCACAAGCGCGGCGGGCAGCAAGCCAAACACGGAAAGCGCGCTGAAGCGGCCGCCAACCGTCGGCTCGCCGGAGAACACCGCGGCCCAGCCCTCTTCGCGAGCCTGCGCCTCAAGCGCCGAGCCCGGGTCGGTGATGGCCACCAGATGCTGCACCATTTCCTCAGGTGAAATGGCGTCGGCCAGCTGGTCGCGCACGGCACGCAAGGCCAGACGCGGCTCGATGGTGCCGCCCGACTTCGACGAGATGATGAACAGCGTCTTGCGCGGATCGATCTCCGCCAGGATAGCGCGCATGCGCACCGGCGAGTCGGAGTCGATGGTGCGGAACTGCACCTGCGACGAATCGGGCTTGTTGTATTTCGTGATGGTCATCGGGGCCTGGGTCGAACCGCCCTGGCCGATGAGAACCACCCATTTCAGACCCTGCGCGATCATAGAATCGGCGAAGGACTGGATTTCATGCAAAGGATACGGCGGGTTGCTAGCCAAATCAGCCCAGCCCATGAAGTTCTGCGCGCATTCCTGCGCTTCCTCGGAAAAGTCGTACAGCGTGGCGTCCTTGGCCTGCAGGCGGCTCGCGACGCATTCCTTCACCAGCGTTTTGGCGGAGGGGTAAAGCTTTTCCATATCACTCGAGAGCATGTGCACCTTCTTTCTGGATAAGTGAGCAACATTCTACCAAAGACGTTGGCAGGCGGCTCATTTGTGAAGAAGCGTGTGACGAGTCTGTGAACGGGAAGTGTGGCAGGCGGGCGGCGCGAAGGCCGGAGCGAGGGCGGCGCGGAGCCTTCGCTGGGAGTGCATTTGTCACCTCCGCAGCCTTTGTTGGCATGAGCGAGCGAAACCCCACAGCCGGCTGCGCCGGTCGGATGGCCGCACCCGGCAACACGCAAAAGCCCCGGAGCGTTGCACTCCGGGGGCTTATTAGCTGCGTTGCGCCTGCGGCAGCGGCTGGAACCGAAACCGCCTGCGCTATGAGCTAGCTAGCAACCGCTTAGCGAGCGCTCTTCTGCTTGCGGCGGGCATGCACGGCGACGGCGCCAGCAGCTGCGGCAACGCCCGCAACGCCAGCCACGACGCCGGCCATCGGGTCACCGGTCTTCGTGCCAGTAGTCTTGTTGCTCGAAGAAGTGTTGGCCGACTTCGAAGTCTTGTCCTTCGACGTCTCCTTATAGGTGTTGTCGAACTTGGCGATGCAAACGCCGTTGCTGTCGTAGCCGCGCTTCTCGTCGTTGTACTTGACGTCCGTCACCTTGAGGACGCCGTCGATGTCCTCAACGGTGATGGTCACGGTGAAGTCGGAGTCGTTGGTCCAGCCGTCGCCCAGCTGGGAGGTCTCGTGCACCACGTAGGTGAACGTGCCGGCCTCGGTCAGCTCGATGGCGCCGAAGTTGACCTTCGGGGCGTCCTTAGTGGCCGCGATCTCCTTGCCGACCTTGTTGGCATCGACGACGGAGTCCTTGTACAGCTGGAAGGTGAACTTCTCATCGGTGGCGATGGCGCCGCCGTTGACGGTCTTCTCCACGCCAATGACGACGGAGCCGCTCTTCGCCTCGTACTTGTTGTCGAACGCCGCGGCCGACTTGTCGTCGGTGGCGCGGGAGTACTCGACGGAGGTCGTCAGGGTGCCGTCGCCCTTGTCGGCGACGGTCACCTTGGCGGTGACGTCGGAGTCGGCCGTCCAGCCGTTGGAGTTGTGGCCGGTCTCGTGGATCACGTAGGTGAAGGTCTTGCCGGCGTCGGCGAAGGTGTAGCTCAGGCCGTCGAAGTTCGCGACCTCGCCCATCTCGGTCTCGACGGCGCCCAGCTTCTCGCCGGTGGCCTTGCCGGACTCGTCGGCCTTGTACAGCTCGAACGTGAACTTCTCCCCGGGCTTGGCCTCGGTGCCGCCGTTGACGGTCTTGTAGACGCCGATGGTGGCGGTGCCGGTTGCCTCGTACCTGTCGTCGAACGCGGCGGCGTCGGCCTTGCCCTCGGCGTCCTTGTGGGCGCTCGAGTACTCGACGGTCGTATTCAGGTTGCCCTTGCCGTTATCCTTTGCGGTCACAGTGGCGATCACGTCGGATGCTGCGGTCCAGCCGTCGGTGTTGTGCCCGGTTTCGCAGATGACGTACTTGTAAGTGCCCTCGGCGGTGAGTTTCACGTCGTCGAAGTTCGCGACCTTGCCCATCTCGGTCTCGACGGCGCCCAGCTTGTCGCCGGTTGCCTTGCCGGACTCGTCGGCCTTGTACAGCTCGAACGTGAACCTCTCGCCGGGCTTGGCCTCGGTGCCGCCGTTGACGGTCTTGTAGACCGAGATGGTG
>CAVBPP010000168.1:0-5979 GCA_963597295.1 Paratractidigestivibacter sp.
CTGATATAGTCTTCAGCATGAGCGAATTGGAGACATATCAGGCCATTGCGATGAATTCCGAAGGGGTCGAACCTGATGGTAAGGCGCGTTTGAACGAAGCGCAGCTTGAGGCCGTTACAACCACGGAAGGTTTCGTCCGTGTGATCGCGGGCGCCGGTACGGGTAAGACGCGTGCGTTGACGGAACGTTTCGCATATCTTGTGAATGACCTGGGCATTCTGCCGGGGAATATCCTCTGCGTCACCTTCACCAACAAGGCCGCGAATGAGATGCGGCAGCGTATTCGCCGCTTGACCGGGGACAACGACACCGGTTATATCAACACGTTCCATGGTTTCTGCGTCACTATCTTGCAAGAGGATTCGAATGCCGTTGGGTATCCCAAAAGCTTTGTCGTGCTCGATGGCTCCGATATCGATTCGATGCTTCAGATGGTCTACGAGGAACGTGGCCTGACCCTTCGCGATATGACGTACAGCCATGCGCGCGATATGATCGAGATGATCAAGATCAAGGAGCGCCCCGATTACTATCTGGATATGCTGGCCATGCCGCTCGCAGATTTGAAGCGGAAATACCTGGAGGCCCAAACAGCCAAGGACATTATTTTCTATGGATATCTCTACCAAGAGAAGAAGTGCTTCGGGCTTGACTATAACGATCTGGTCGCTTTCGTGCTGCATATCTTCCGTGAGTTTCCCGATATAGCGCTGAAGTGGCAGAAGCGGCTCGAGTACATCATGATCGATGAGTTCCAGGATATGGATCATGAGCTATACGAGCTGGTCGAGGCCTTGTGCGCATATCATAAGAATCTGTTCGTCGTCGGCGATCCGGACCAGACGATCTATTCTTGGCGTGGCGCGGACATCAAGCTGCTGCTCGATTTCGACAAGCGCTTCCCGGGCACGAAAACCATCATGCTACTGGAGAATTACCGCAGCGTTCCGCAGGTTCTTGCCGTGGCTAATTCGCTTATCGAGAAGAACAAGCAGCGCATCAAGAAGAACCTTGCTGCGCATAGGCAATCGTATGGGCCGACCGTTTGGCATCATGCGAAATCACCCGATTCCGAGGCCGATTGGGTTGCGCAGGGCATGATCGCGCTGCACGGGGAAGGCGTGGCCTATCGCGATATGGCTGTGCTGTATCGGGCTCATTACGCCTCGCGTCCTATCGAGGAGGCGCTGCTGCGCGCGGAGATTCCCCATACTGTGTACAGCGGCGTGCCTTTTTTCGCTCGGCGAGAGATCAAGGATGCGCTCTCGTATCTGCGGCTCATCGCGCTGCGCGACGATCTTTCCTTCGAGCGTGTGGCGAATGCGCCGAAGCGTAACCTCGGCAAGCGTCGTATGGCGTTTCTGCGTGAATATGCGGAGGAACATGAATGCACGCTGTTCAACGCGCTCGAGCAAACTATCGACGACGAGATTTTCCAGCGCACGAAAGCCAAACGATTCCTGGACCTCGTGTATCGCTTTTGCGGATCGTACGCGGGGAGGCCCGTTTCGGAGGTGCTCTCTGAAATTCTGAACGAGAGCGGTTACGAGAGGATGTTGCGAACCGAGGGCAGTCAGGAGCGTCTTGACAACATCGCCGAGCTCAAGCAGTCCGTCTACGAATACGAGACCACCTGCGGCGAAGAGGTCACGTTGGAGGACTATTTGAATCACGTGGCCCTTTTCAGCAACGCGGATGCTTTCGACTCGTCGAGCGATCGGGTGAAGCTCATGACCATTCATGCGGCGAAGGGCCTTGAATTCAAGCATGTGTTTCTGTGCTCGCTATCCGAGGGCGTGCTTCCTTCGCGGAAGACCGAAACTCCGTACGCCATGGAGGAGGAGCGCCGCCTGTGCTTCGTTGCCCTAACCCGGGCGAAGGATGGCTTATATATGACCGAGGCCGAGGGCTTCAATCATCAGGGGTCGAATCGCTATCCTTCGCGCTTTCTGCTGGACATTGATCCGAAAACGCTGCAGTTTTCCAACAAACCTGCAGATGAGGAGCTCGAGCGCGCCCGGGCATCCTATGCGGTGACCGATCGATTGCTGGTCGAGCGCGCTCAAGTCGCAAAGATTTCGGTTGGCTCAAGGGTTCGTCATGCGGTGTTCGGCGAAGGCGTGGTGTCTGGCACCGATGACGTTAAGCGCGCTTACATCGTCGACTTCGATGGGTTGGATACTTCGCGCTCGATTTCCTTCCGAGCGCGGCTCGAGGTCGTGGAGTAGTACACTTTCCTCATGAGCAAACCCGAGCAATTTCAGCAATATAACCCAGAAGAGGGATTTTCCTACGCATGCGACTCGCTTCCCGCCGTGCTGCATAAGGATGTGCCCGTAGACGAAACGCTTGAGGGAAAGATTGCGCGCCTGAAACGCGAGCTTGATGCCGTTCCCGCTTCCCCCGGCGTCTACTTATGGAAAGACAAGTCGGGCCAGGTCATTTACGTGGGCAAGGCCAAGCAGTTGCGTGCCCGCATGCGTCAGTACGTGAACTTCCAGGATGATCGCGCGAAAATACCTATGCTCGTCGATCAGATATCGACGTTCGAGTACATCGTCGTCACCAACGAGCACGAGAGCCTGGTGCTTGAGAAGAACCTGATCAACCAATATTCGCCATGGTTCAACGCAGATTTCAAGGACGACAAATCGTATCCTTTCATAGCGGTTACGAAAGGCGACGCGTTCCCCGCCATCAAATACACGCGCGAGAAGCATCGCAAGGACACGCGCTATTTCGGTCCGTACACCGACAGCCGCGCTGCCCGGCTCATGGTCGACATCGCGCGAAAGGTCGTTCCCATCTGCGCTGCGAGCTGCGCCGATTGGCGAACGCTCAAACGTCGGCTCGACAAGGACCCGCTAGCGCTCATGTCTTGTGAGCCCCGTCCGTGTTTCGACTGCCACGTCGGCTTGGGCCCCGGTGCCTGCTGCGGGCGCATCACGCGAGAGGAGTATGCCGATAACGTTCGACGCATCGAGCGCTTCCTTTCCGGAAACCATCGGGAATTCATCGCTGAATTGACCGAGGAGATGCAAAACGCCGCCGCCGAGCTTGACTTCGAGCGCGCCGCCCGCATCAAAGGGCGCATCGACACCATCAACAGTCTTACCGACAAGCAGCACGCCGTATCGTCGCGCAATCTGAATGCCGACGTCATCGGTATATTCCGTGAAGAGACCATTGCGGGAGCGCATGTTCTGATGGTGCGCGAGGGTCGTATCATCAACAGCAACGAATTCATATTGAATCGCGGCCGAGACGTTCCCGACGATGACCTGCTGCACATGTTCCTGCTTCGCTACTACGATTCGACCACTTCTATTCCTCACGAGGTCATCGTCTCGCAGCTCCCCGAGGACGAAGAGGCCATGGGGGAGTGGCTAACGCAAAAGCTCGACAGCTCGCACGGCGCGCGCGTGCGCTTCACGGCACCCGAACGCGGAGAGAAATCCGACCTGCTCACCATGGCGCAAAGCAATGCTGAGCACGCCCTGGTGCGCTACAAGGTGCGCACAAGCTACGAGGACAAGCGCATCAACGACGCCCTGCTGCAGCTCGAAAGCGCGCTGGCGTTGGACGGTCCGCCCATGCGCATCGAATGCTTCGACATCTCGACGAACCACGGCACCTACACTGTTGCGTCGATGGTCGTGTTCACCGCCGGAAAGCCGGACAAGGGCCAATATCGCCGTTTCAAGATAAAGGCCCAGCTCGACGAGGCGAATGACTTCCTGTCAATGAAGGAAGTGATGGAGCGTCGCTACTGCGCCGAGCGTATGGCCGATGAGCGCTTCGGCAAAAAGCCCGACTTGATCATCCTCGACGGCGGCTTGCCCCAGCTCAACGCCGTTATGGAGCAGTTCGAGGAAATGGGCGTGCACGACATTGCACTTTGCGGCCTGGCCAAACGCGACGAGGAGCTGTTCGTTCCCTGGCAGGATACGGGCCCCGTTGTGTTGCCGAGCGGCAGCGCTAGCCTGTACCTGGTGAAGCAGGTACGCGACGAGGCGCACCGCTTCGCCATCACCTTTCATCGCGAATTGCGCGGGAAGGGAATGACCGCAAGCATTCTGGATGAGGTCGCCGGCCTTGGTCCAGTGCGCAAGAAAGCCCTGCTCAAGCATTTCAAAAGCTTCAAACGGCTTCGCGAAGCCAGTTTGCAGGACCTGCTTGATGCCAAAGTTGTGCCCGCGGAGGTGGCCAACGAACTTCATCAGGTGCTGAAACAGTATAATGGTGAGCATAAAGAGCAAACCGTCGTTGGAGGAGATGAAGATCACCTATGAGCGATGCGAATAACTTTCTAGACAACATGCCCGAGATGGTCGTGGTGACCGGCATGTCCGGCGCCGGCCGCACCGAGGCCATGCATGCTTTCGAAGACCTGGGTTACTACTGCGTCGACAACCTGCCGTCGGCGCTCATCGGCAACCTGCTCGAGTTGACCGGCGTTCCCGGGCAATCCGACAGCCATCAGCGCTTAGCGGTTGTGTGCGATGCCCGCAGCGGCAGCTTCTTCGAAAGCCTGAAGTCCGAGATCGCCAAATTGAAGCAGGCCGGCATCGACCTGCGCTTGCTTTTCCTGGATGCCGACGACCCGAAGCTGATCGCGCGTTACAAATCCAGCCGCCGCCGTCATCCGCTTTGCGCCGACGGCAGCTCCATCGCCTCGGGCATCGAGCGCGAGCGCGCATTGCTCTCCGACGTGCGCGAAAGCGCCGACTACGTCATAAACACCACCGACATGCTGCCGGCGAAGCTGCGCAGCACCATTTGCGCGCTGTTCGCATCCGGACAGGAACGTCAGGGCCTGCAGGTGACGGTGTACTCGTTCGGCTTCAAGCATGGCGCCCCGGTCGACGCCGACTTGGTCATCGATGTGCGATTCCTTCCGAACCCATATTACGATCTGGAGCTTCGCCCGCTTACCGGGCTCGACAAGGCCGTGCGCGATTATGTGCTGTGCCGCAGCGAGACCGAGCAGTTCCTCAAGTCATGGGAAGGCCTGCTCGACTGCGTCATGCCCGGCTACGTGAACGAGGGTAAGCAGCAGCTCGCCATCGCCGTCGGCTGCACCGGCGGGCAGCATCGCAGCGTGGCCATCGCCGAGGCCACCGGTGAATATCTGAAGCGCCAGGGATATCGAACGAGCGTCGCCCATCGCGATCTGAAGCTCGCCGAAGGCTTCGACGGCAAGCTCATCTCGCAAGGCGGATCGCCGTCCGACCAGGTCGTTCGCTAGGGAAGGTTCCGCAATGCTAGTTTCCCCGCATGCGAACACCGCTGCGTTTCCGCACGATAGCTCACTAACCGAACAATTCGCACCGCTGCTTTCAGCCGATCCCGTGATTCCCGAAGAGAAGAAGCTTCGCGCCGTGGTCATCGGCGGCGGCACCGGAGCGCCGGTTTCCATTCGTACCCTTCTTTCAATGGGCGCGGAGACCTCCGCTGTGGTCGCCATGGCAGACGACGGCGGATCCACGGGCATTCTGCGCGACAAGGCCAACGTAACCCCTCCGGGAGATATCCGCAAATGCATCTGTGCCATGGCGGCGGACCCGGAGGACCCGCTCACGCGCGCATTCAAAACCCGCTTCCCGTTCGCCGACAACCACACGCTCGGCAACCTCATGCTCTCTGCGCTTGAGGAGTCGACAGGGGCGTTTCCCGAGGCCATCGCCATTTGCGAGCGGCTGCTGAACGCCCGCGGTCACGTATATCCCTCCACGCTCGATCCGGTCTCCCTCGTCGCCCGCACTCGCGATGGCCGCTATATCGAAGGCCAAGCTGTTGCATGCCATTCTCGCTGCGCGCTCGCCAACGTGCAGCTTCGCAGCCCCGTCAAAATCGTCGCCTACCAGCCCGCGCTCGAAGCCATCCGCTCCGCCGACCTCATTGTCCTCGGCCCGGGCAGCCTGTTCACTTCCATTATTCCGAATCTGTTGGTGCCCGGCGTCGTCGACGCCATCCGGC
>CAVBPP010000169.1:0-5878 GCA_963597295.1 Paratractidigestivibacter sp.
ACGTAAACAGCACCCAGGCGCGCGAGAAGCTTTCGGGCATCGTCGACAACGTCGAGAAGGTCATCGTCGGCAAGCGCGAGGCCGTCGAGCTGGTCGTGTGCTCGATGGTCGCCGGCGGCCACGTGCTCATCGAGGATATGCCCGGCACCGGCAAAACCAGTTTGGTGTCCGCCCTGGCTAAGTCCATCGAGGGCAGCTTCCGCCGCATTCAATTCACCCCCGACGTCATGCCCTCCGACGTGACGGGCTTTTCCATCTTCAACCAGAAGGAACGCGACTTCGAATTCCGCAACGGCGCAATCATGGCGAACTTGGTTTTGGCCGACGAGATCAACCGCGCTTCGGCCAAAACCCAGTCGGCCCTGCTCGAGGCCATGGAGGAACGTCAGGTGACCGTCGACGGCCAGACGCACAAGTTGCCCGAGCCGTTTATGGTGCTGGCCACGCAGAACCCCATCGAGCAGTACGGCACCTACCCGCTGCCGGAAGCTCAGCTGGACCGTTTCCTTATCAAGCTTTCGATGGGGTACCTGAAGATGGACGAGGAAGTGCGCGCCATCATGGAGGCCGACGACGCGAAGGAGGCGCTGCGCCCGGTGTGCTCGGCGGCCGACATCATGTCGCTGCGCGCCGCCGCCAAGAAGGTGCGCGTCTCCACGCCGGTCGCGCGCTATGCCGTGCAGATTGCCATGGCGACCCGCGAGGTCAAGGAGCTGACGTTCGGTTCCTCGCCTCGTGGCTCGAAGGCGCTCGTGAACCTGGCGCGCGCCTATGCGCTCATGCGCGGCAGCGATTACGTCACCCCCGACGACATCAAGTACCTGGCGCCGTACGTTCTGTGCCACCGCATCGCGCTCACGCACGAGGCGAAGATGGACGGCCATACGCCCGAGAGCGTCGTGTCGACGCTGATCGATTCCATCGCGGTGCCGACGCTCTCCGACGCTGAGGCGAGGAGCCTGTAGTAAATGGCACGTAACGACGAAAACAAACCCAAGGCGAGCGCGGGGCATGCCGCGGGAGCTGCTGCTGGCACCGGTGCCGCTGCGGGATCGCGCGCGCCGCGCGGCGGCTCCGGCTCTGGCTCCGGCCGCGCGTCGGGCAAAGGCGGCAAGTCGGCCAAGAAGGCCGCCGCCGACAAGCGCGGCCCCGGCAAGCGCGCCGGCAAGAAGCCGCGTTTCGCCATGTCGCGCGACGAACGCCGTGCCGCACGCCGCGGCGTGGCGCTGCGCGTGGTGGCCGTGGCGGCGGTGCTGCTGCTGACGCTCGCGCTCGCGCTCGTGGTCGGCACCGACGAGTACCGCCCCGCCGCCGTCGGCTGGATCCCGTTCATCGGCGTGGTCACGGCCATCGTGCTGGCGTTTTTGTACCTGCAGATTCTGAAGCGGTCTATCAAGCTGCTGGAGAAAAGCAACATCAAGGACTGCGAGCGCAACGAGGACGTGCGCTTTAAGGTGCGCTTTTCCAACCGCTGCCCGCTGTTCTTCTTCCGCATGGAGGCGCATTTCTTCACGGCCGACCTGTACGGGCGTCCGGTGAGCCATCGCGCCACCACCATCTCGCTCGCGCCGTTCGAGAAGTATGACATGCCCTTCACCACGCGCTTCGAGCACATCGGTATTTACACCGCGGGTCTTGACCGCGTGGTCATCTACGACTTCCTGCGCCTGTTCAGCTGCTCCATCGAGGGCCCTAAGCGCCAGCGCATCCAGGTTGTGCCGCGTTTGGTGCCGGTTTCGAATATCGACTTCTCCAACAAGTCGGCGGTCGAGACGACCAAAGCGGCGCGCAGCGTGCTGTCCGATTCGATGGATTACGCCGCCGTGCGCGAATACGCCTACGGCGACCCGATGAAGAACGTGCATTGGAAGCTTTCGGCCAGGTCCGAGGGCCTGATGACGAAGCTGTTCGAGGTGTACACAAACCCCGGTGTGGCTGTGATGCTCGATTTCTACGGCCCAGGGCAGAGTGCGCTTTCGCTCATGCGCATGTTCGACGCCGTGGTGGAATCGGGCTTCTCCATCGCGCGCTACGCCCAGTGGCGCGGCATGGACACCGAGGTGCACTACGTTGACCGTGTTGGCAACCCCGTGCGTCGCACCACGTGGCGCCAAACCGACTTGCCGCAGGTGATAGGCGAGATGCCCCGCTTCTCCAACGACCCGCGCTACGAGAAGGACGCCATTGACCTGATTCGCAACCAGATTCATTCGACGTACGGCCAGAACAACGTGATCGTGTGCACGGCGAACCTGTCCGCCCGCATGATCGAGGTGGTCGTGGAGGCGAAGATGCGCCGGCGCGATCCGCTGCTCATAGCCGTGGTGCCTCGCGGACTTGAGGGCCGCGAGCGCGACGAATGGCTGGCTGCGCTTGGCCGCCTGGACGCCGAGGCGATTCCCTACAAGGTTATCTGCGACGCCGATGAGCTTTCCGGGAAGGCGGTGAAGAAGCATGGCTAACGAAACGAAGAAACGTTCCGTGAACGACGTTAAGGCCGGCGGCAAAAAGCCCGCCGGGTCGAAGCAGGCCGGCAGCGGCAAGAAGCCCGCTGGCGGCAGCGAGTCCACGAACCAGGCCGCGAGCGGGTCGAAATCCGCAACCGCCCCCAAGGCCGCTGCCGCCCGCCGCACCCGCAAGGGCATCGGCTCCACACGCGTGAAGGATCGCTCACAGCTGTCTGAGCGCATGAACGCAAAGACGCGCCGGCGCCTTTTCCTGCAGTCGACCGTGCTCGATTTCGTGCTGGTGCTGGTGGTTTCTGCGATGCTCACCTTCACCGTGAGCTTCGCTTTCCACAGCGCTTGGGATTACCGCGGCAACTTGGCGCTCATCGTGGCGCTGACCATCCCGACGCTCATCTGCTTGTACGCGGGCACCTGGTCGAAGAAGATGGTGCTGCCTTCGGGCGTGGCCACGCTGGTCGTGGGCGTGCTCATGGTGGGCATCGCGTGCGCCGTATCCCCCGAGCCGTTCCTTTCAGGCAGCGGCATTGCCGACACTGAGGGCGCCTACGGCATTTTCGCCATCGTGGCGTTTTTGGTGCCGGTCGCGGTGTTTTTGCTGTCGCGCCGCCCGGTTGGCCTGGTGTTTTTACTGCTGTTCTCCGTTTTGGCGGCGGGCATCGTGCAGTTTATGTATCGCGAATGGTCCTTGACCGAGCCGGGCGTGCCGGCAGCTGTCGTTATGCTGCTGGGCATCGGCATGCTGTTCGTGTACGAGTGCTACAAGCAGTCCATTTATTCGGCTAACCGCGTCAAGCGCACGTCGTTTGCCGGCGCATTTGCGTTCTCGGCTCTCATCGGCGCCGTTTGCGTGCTTGTGGGCGCCGGCGTGTTCTACGGCGTTGTGCAAGCCACCAGCCTGAGCACGCCCGAGGTGAAGCTGTTCGAATCCTACGTATCGCGCCCGCCGGCCGAACAGGCGCAGGATTACGACAAGATGGACATTCAGGGCGATAGCACGTCCAACAACACCAACGACAATACCGACGAGACGAGCGACGAAGCGGAGGGCGGCACCCCCGATGTCCAGCAGGGCACGGCGACCATGCAGGAAACGTTCGTGGGGCGCCTTGCCATGTCCGTGGCGGGCGTGAACCCCGACACGAACGACCCGGATTCCAATAACGACGCGATGCGCCTGGCCATGGAGCTTATGTGGATCCTCTACATTGTGCTGGCTGTGGCTGCCGTGGTGGCGTTCTTGGCTTTCTGGCGCTACCGCCGCACGTTACGATTGAAACGCATCGCGAAGTTCTCGAACGCCTATCAGGTGTACTACCTATATCATTTTCTGATCGAGCGTTTCCGCCGCGTGCGCATCGCCAAGCCGGATCGCATGACGCCGGCTGAGTTCGCGCGCAACTTCGCCAAGCCCATGTATTCGTACACACGTGGCACCGATGGGGTTGACTTCATCGAGGTCACAAGCGTGTACGAGGACGCGGTGTTCGGCGGGCGCCAGGTTTCCGACGAGGCGCTTGCGCGCGTGGTTCGTTACTACCGGGCGTTCTACAAGAATGCGTTTAAGGCGACGGCGCTGCCGAAGTGGATTTTCTGGCGCTTCTGGAGGCTTTAGGCCCGCGCTGGCTATTAGAGTTTGCAAGCTGTTGGGATTTAGGCCCGGCATGAATACGAGAGGATGAACATGTCCGAAGAGAATAAGCAGGTGGAAGGGAAGGCTGCCGAAACTGTGGAGGCTGCTGCTGAGGTTGCCGCCCCCGAGCAGGTTTCGCAGGCTGCACAAGGTGCCGCCCCCGAGCAGGTGGAGAAGCCTGCCGCTCCCGCGGAGGAGCCGAAGGCCGAGCAGGCTGAGGCTGCCGCGCCCGCGAAGGCTGCCGAGGCGGCCGAGAAGCCCCAGGCGAAGAAGGGCGGCAAGGGAGTGACCATCGCCATCGTCGCTGCTGTGGTGATTCTGGTGGTGGCCGCTATCCTAGGCGTGTCGCTGTTCAAGAGCGCCAATCAGTCCACGACCGAATACGATGCGACGCTCGACACCGCCGACACGTCGGCCGGCGTTGCCGCCAAGGTCAACGATGTCGAGATAGGTGAGAAGGCCATCACCGCCTACGTCGAGAATTTCCGCCAGGCCGCTGACCTGACCGATGACAAGGCCTGGGCCGATTATCTGGATGAAGCGGGGGAGACGGCCGCCGGCTTCCGCGAGAGCGTCGTGGAATCTTATGCGTACAACGAGCTCGTTCGTCAGGCGGCCGAATCCGAGGGCGTGACCGCTTCCGATTCCGACATTGACGCGAAGGTTTCCGAGGCGAAATCGGGGTATTCGTCAGACGACGACTGGAAGAATTACCTTTCTGAGTCCGGCATGACCGAGGCGGGCTTCCGCGACTCCGTGAAGACGAACCTGTTGTACCAGGCGCTCATGGACAAGACCGTCGGCAAGGTGAGCGCATCAGATGCTGACGTGCTCGACTACATCACCACCTATACGGTCGACTACAAGAAGGCTACGAAGCTTTCTGACATTCCCGCCGACGTGGTGTCGAAGTATCGCGAGGTTTGCGACTACATGGCGCAGTCCAAGAAGTTCTCCGAATGGTTCACCAATTACAAGAAGGGCGTGACCGTCACCATCAACGACATGCCGTCTGGGCTTTCGTACGACGTGAAGACGAGCTCGGCTTCTTCGAGCGCGTCTAAGTAAGGGTTCAGCCGGCCTGGGCGGTTTCTCGTCTGGGTCGGTGGTCGGGTTTCCGGCGATAAGCGGTCGGCGCCAAGGCGGCGCGCGACTGAAGTTGCTGGCTGCGGGGCGCATGGCGAATCGGCGCGTTGAACCGGGGATTCCCCGGGGATGCGCCGCTGGGTTCATCATGCGCCGAGCGGCCGGCCGAGAGAAACGAGGTGCCTATATGGCAAATTGGAATGAGATCTCCGACTTCTACAACATGTTCGCCTTCTGCGAGCTCGACGACACCGAGGCCTATCTCGACGCCGTCGGCGTGACGGGCGACAAGAGCGTGCTCGACGTGTGTTGCGGCCCCGGGCGCATTTCGGTGCTTGCGGCCAAGCGCGGTTGCATCGTCACCGGCGTCGACAACGCCGACCGCATGTTGGCGTTCGCCGCGGAAAACGCCGCTGACGAGGGCGTGGGCGAGCGCTGCGACTTCAAGTTGCTGGATTGGCGCCATGTGATGCCCGGTCAGAATGTGGCGAAGCACGATGTGGTCATCGCGAGCCGTTGCCCGGCCATGATGGATATCGACAAGCTTTCCGCGCTGGCGAACGAGACCGTGGCCGTGCAAATTTTTGCCGACGCGCCTTCCATTCCCCAGCTGCAGGAAGTGCTGTTCTCGGGCTGCGGCAAGGGCGATCGCCCCGGCCCCGGCGGTCCCGGCGCGGGCGGCCCGGGGATGCCT
>CAVBPP010000170.1:0-5869 GCA_963597295.1 Paratractidigestivibacter sp.
TATTTTCCTGCTGAGGTGGGTTCATACAAGTTTAATGAACTTGCCCACCTTGAAGCGATTGATGAGTTGCCCCAGCTCATCTACGTATTCTGCTGATGTCCCATTATAGCAACATCGAACGTGATAAAATCACGTTCGATGAAAGGAGAAGCCTATGCTGCTCGATCTAATGGTGGGGAACTGGATGTCGTACGGGGGCGAGGCGCAACTCAGCATGCTGGGCTCGCTCGAGCGCCAGCATAAAGAGACGCTCGCCAAGCTGCCCGGGTGGCGCAGCAAGTACGTGCTGCCCGTCGCGGCCGTCTACGGCGGCAACGCGTCGGGCAAGACGGCGCTGTTCAAGGCGCTCGCCGCGTTGAAGGCTATGGTCACCGTCGACGCGGGGGTGGACGGGGTGCTGCCCGTCGACGCCTTCCGCCTCGGGGGCAGCAACGAGCCCACCTCCCTGGACGTCACGTTCCTCGCCGGCGCGAACGTGTACAGGCTCTACGTCGAGGCGACGCCCACCGCCGTCGCGTACGAGTCGCTCGAGTTGTTGCGGGAAAAGGTGAGCATCACCCTGTACGAGCGCGAGGCCGCCGAGGAAGACGCCGACTCGTACGCCTTCGACGAGGGCTTCTTCGACGACCCCGGGCACGTCGCCTACGCCGCGCAGAGCACGCGCGCGAACCGGCTGTTCCTTGAGAGCGCCGTCTCGCAGAATGTCTCCGAGCTCGAGGAGGCGCACGGCTGGTTCGCTCGCACGCTGGAACTGGTGGGCGTGGGATCGCAAGCGTGGTCGTTCGCCAAGGCGGCGGGCACCCAGCAGGGCTTCCTTGACTTCGCGGGCGACGCGCTCTCGCGCCTGGACACGGGCGTATCGAAGCTCGTCGCCGAGCCGGTCGGGCCCGATGCTCTGCCGAAGGACGCTGCGCTGCGCCGCAGCATCGCCGAGCTCGGCGACGACGGGGTGATAACCGTGGTGCTCGACGTCGAGGCCGGCGACTACGGCTTCGAGATGCTTACCGTCCGCTCGGCGGGAGGGCGCCCCGAGGTGCAGCGCCTGCGCACCGTGCACGTGGGCCTCGACGGCCGCGAGCACGTGTTCTCCCTGGGGATGGAGTCGTCGGGCACCCAGCGTCTGATGGGGCTTCTGCCCATGCTGTTCGACCTGTCGGGCCCGGGCGGTGATGCGGGCCCGAAGGTTTATGTCGTGGACGAGCTCGACCGCTGCATGCATACGATGCTCACGATGCGCCTGATCTCTGATTTCTTGGCGAGCTGCGGGCCCGACACGCGTAAGCAACTCATGTTCACCACGCATGATCTGCTGCTTATGGACCAGTCGGTGATGCGCCGTGACGAGATGTACATCGCCCAGCGCGGCACCGATGGCTGCTCAGAGCTCGTGGGCCTGGCCGAGTTCAAGGACATCCGCTTCGACAAGGACCTGATACGAAGCTACTTGGATGGCCGCTTCGGCGGCATCCCGATGCTTAGTGAGGCGGGTTCACGTGGCTAGGCGCAAGGGCGGGCTCGCCCCTCGCAAGACCAACGTTCGTGACTACCGCAGCGTGTGCTGGGTGAGCGCAGAGGGTACCACCGAGCGCGACTATCTTGGGATGGCCGTTTTCAAGGGCGCGCCGGTGTCGGTGAGGTTCCCGAAGAACACCCACCCCAACCGGCATAACCCGGCCGCTGTGCTCAAACGGTTCGAGAAGGCGCTGCGCGAGAACGACTTCCGCGCCGCCGACGAGGCGTGGCTCGTGGTGGACGTCGACGATTGGAGCGAGGCCGAGTTCGCTGAGCTTCTGGCCTGGCAGGAGGCAGATGACCGCCATCACCTTGCGGTGAGCAACCCGAAGTTCGAGCTGTTCCTGGTGATGCACTTCGAGAAGGCGAACGGGTGCACCACGCCCGAGAAGGTCGATGCGGCCCTGAAGAAGCACTGGCCCCGCTACGCGAAGCGCGTGTCCCCGACGCAGTTCTCGGCCAAGCAGGTACGCGATGCTGTTGAGAACGCGAGAACGAAGCGCGCAAGCTGCAAAGCCGTGCTGCCTGCACCTGGCATGACGGACGCGCACTTGCTGGTTGAGAGATTGGCCAATTAACCTGTTCGGCAATGAACGACGCGTCTGTGTGCGCGGGTTTGGCATGGCTACACGCCCATTGCGGCGAACATGTCGCCGGCGCTGGCGTAACCGGGCTCGCCGCCGGCGATGATACGATCGGCGTCCTTGATGGAATCGAGCGATTCCCTGTTGGGTTTGGGGTACTCAAGGTTCAGCGGGGACCGCGCGATCTTCTTTGATTGGATGGTGGCCGGGCTTGTTGCCTGACTTCGCGCAGGTCTTGTCTATGACCGGGTCGATATTCCGGTACAATAGGCGGAACAGCCTAGTAGAAATGGGTGCCATCATGAACATCGATCACAGCATGCTCGAGCCAATCGTGGCTTCGCTTTCCGAGGTTTACATCTCCATCCACGAGCTCTGCCTTGATGACGACAGCTTCCATATGGTTAAAAGCAACCCGTTCATCGACAAATGCCTTTCCATCGAAGGTTCGCTGCAGGACAAGATGAACAACGTGATGGGCACCATCGCCGTGCCCGAGCACAAGGGCATGATCTTGGAATTCGTGGATCTTTCCACTTTGCCCGAGCGCATCGCCGGCGAAAAGCTGATCACCGCGGTGTTTGAGGGCCGGATGAACGGCTGGTGCAAAGCACGTTTCATCCGCATGGGCGCCGACCAGGACGAAAACGCCCCCGTGCATCATCTGCTTTACGTTGTGGAATGCATCGACTCCGAAAAGCGCAAGCAGGACCGCCTGGCCTACATGGCCCAAACCGATCTGCTGACCGGCCTGTTCAACCGCGGCCATGGCGAGCATTCCATCGACGAGCTGCTTGCCGCCGGCGTGCCGGGCATGTTCTGCCTGTTCGACGTGGACAAATTCAAGCGCGTGAACGACAAGTACGGCCACGATGTCGGCGATAAGGTGCTCATATCCATCGCGGAAGCCCTTGCCGCCACCAAACGCGAGGGCGACGTGGTCATGCGCCTTGGCGGCGATGAGTTCGCGGCGTATTTCGTCGGCGTCGGTAACGAGGCCGAAGCGCACCTGATTATCGACAAGTTTTTTGAAAAGGTGGCCGCCATCAGCATCGATCCCATGACCGAGGCCGTAAGCGTCAGCATGGGCGGCGTGATGTACAGCGAGGGCCTCGACTTCGACACGGCCTACCGCACCGCCGATCGCGGCGTCTACACCAGCAAGAACAACAAGGGCAGCACATTTTTGCTGAAGTAGGGTTGGACGGAAGACAAAGGGACACTCCTAATGTCTTGCTGAAGACATAGTGACACTCCTAATGTCTTGTTGACGTTTGCGGTTTGGCAGTTGGGCGCGTTTGGGGCGAACGGGCCTGGCGCCTATTCGTATTGTTTGGAAGGCAGGGAAGGCGAAAGGGAGCTCCGGGCGCAAGATGTTGGGGCGCTTCTTCGCTTTTTCCCTGACGGATTCAGAAAGGCGGCACAGGTGATCCCTGTGCCGCCTTTGGCTTTTCTAGGGCGTTTAGGCTTGCAGCTTCCGTGCCGTTTTGCGTTGCAGACGGGGGAGGCATTAGGGACGTCCCTTTGTCTCGTCTGTTTCTAGGTGGCTTGGGCGTTCGGCCTCATTAGGCTTGCAGCTTCACCGTTTGGTCGGTCATGTAGGCGCCGAAGGTTCCCGTGGCATTCGCTTCGAAGGTTTGGCCTTGCGAGAAGTCGATGTTTTCGGTCCACCTTGGGGCATCCTTGGACGACCCGGTGATGTGGAAGTTCTTGTTGAGCGACGCCAGGTAGTTGTTCAGCTGTTCGTTTTCGCTGGTCAGATCCACTTTGAAGCCTTCGTTTTCGGTGAGGGTGCCGTCCTCCATCTTCACTTCCTGCATGGCGTAGGTGGTGACGTGGACGTTGACGGTCTGCCCGTACCATTCGGGATGCGCTGTTTCAGGCTGGAACGCGGTGGTGATGTGGTAGTCGCTCGGCACCTTGGCGAGCGCGGCGTTGCTTCCGCGCGCCTGGGCGAACAGGTCGCCGATCTGCGCGTTATCGAGAAAAACCGCTTCGTACACCGCTTTGGTTTCGGTGGCTTCCTGTGCTTGCGACTGGGACTCCTGCGAGGTCTGCGGCGACTGCGATGCCTCGGTGCTCGACTGGTTGCCGCCTTCGCTTTGCTGCGCGGCGGTGCCGCTGCAGCCGGCCATGCCCGCGACTATAGCCGCCGTCGCGACTAGCGGCAGGGCCGCCGTTTTGATGCTGTCGAATTGCAACAGGTTCTTCCGTTCCATCTGTTCTTTTCCTTTCGTTAATGCCTTGCGGGTGCGAGAGAGCAATCGTTGCTGCGCTTGCGACGGTAAGCCCATCGTGGCAGATCATGCGCTCGCCAGAACGCTCGCTGCCTTTTCGATTGCGGCTGTGCGCATGAATTCGGATTTCCCGACCCCCTGAGCCTCGGCGGCGCGGGCGATCAGTTCCGCCGCGCTCTTGGGGCACTTGAATGACAGGTTCGAATTCGGCTCGGACGACAGGGGCGGTCTGCCGACGTGCACCGTCTCAAGCTCTCCCGACCACGACTCATCCTCCCATTGACGGGCGCGCTCCTCGATTTCTTCGTCGGTAAGCATATATCCGTTTGGTAGTTCATATGCCGTCATCTGCGAAATCTCCTCTCGCTTCTTTTCACTTCAAGAATCGTTCTTCTTGAAGGCGGGGTGTTCGCGTGGTAAATCAGCAGCCCCTCTTTTGCGTAGGTTCCCACCATCTCCAATTCTCGTCCTGAGGCATCGCAGCCAAGCCACAGATATTCAGGGAAATTCTCTGAATCTGGTCGAAGGCCCTCATAGAAGCGATGCTCCCACGCATATATGACATCGGCTGCGGACAGTTGGGGATGACGCGCAACAACCCTCGGATGAATTAGCAACTTCATAATTCACCATTTCCTACTACTAAATTATATCTTGAATGGCTTCATCAATCAAACGATTGCGTCTGATGATGTTCCTTAAGGTTCCGTAGGCTTTGAGGATCTTGCGAACGTTGTACGGGCGTTCCGGAAAACAAACGCCACCATGGGCAATTCCAAGTCAAGCATCCGCTGCTCAGAAGGGCATTCGCACTGGCTCTTGATTGCTTTAGTATAACAAGGAACAAATGTTCGTGCAAGTATTTTCTGTACGCAAAGGGGAAGACATTAGGAGTGTCCCTTTGTCTTGCGAACATATGTCCGGTATATTTTGTGACGCTTTGCGGAATAGTGTGCTTGCTATGGTAAATTAAAGGCTTGATGAACTAGGTCGGCTCCGGGGCGTGCACCCGGTGGGGACGTCGGCCATAACGCCTGTTTAGCATGAAATTCGAAAGAGAGAGCATGGCAAAATCTAGCGCCAACTATGGCAACGACAGCATCCGCCAGCTGAAGGACGAGGAGCGCGTTCGCCTGCGACCTGCGGTTATCTTCGGCTCCGACGGGTTGGACGGCTGCGCGCACGCCGCGTTCGAAATTCTGTCGAACGCCGTCGACGAGGCTCGCCAGGGCTTCGGCAGCCTGATCACGCTGACCGCCTTCGCCGACGGGTCCATCCAGGTTGAGGACAACGGCCGCGGCTGCCCGCTTGACTGGAATCCCTCCGAGAAGCGCTTCAACTGGGAACTCGTCTTCTGCGAGCTGTACGCCGGCGGCAAGTACGACAACAACGCCGGCGGCGACTACGACTACTCGCTCGGCACGAACGGCCTGGGCTCGTGCGCGACGCAGTACGCCTCCGAGTACATGGACGTCACGGTGTGGCGCGACGGCAACAAGTACCAGCTGCACTTCAAGAAGGGCAAGGTCATCGGCG
>CAVBPP010000171.1:0-5808 GCA_963597295.1 Paratractidigestivibacter sp.
ATTGTGTAGACGCGGCGGGTGTCGCGCTCGTGTTCCTTCTCCTGCTTGTCGAGCGCCATCTGGGCGCCGTCGAAGTAAGCCTGGCAGGGGATGAACCCGTTGACGAACCCGGCAACGACCAGTACCTTCGGCGAAAGCCCGGCGCACTGGTCGTACGGCACGACCTTCACGCAACCAACGGCGGGCACGCTGGGCGCAAGCAAGCGAGCGCGGAAGCGGGCGGCCATGGATGCCGCGTCAAGACGAAGGGGCGATCCTGACGTTTGACCCTCGCTGGTGGAATCGGCGTAATGCTCGCGAGCGACGGGGCGAATCTGCTCGCTTGCGTTGCCTTCGCCAAGGCAAAGTTCGCGAACGATGGGCGGGATCTGCGCGTTCTCGTCGCCGGTCACAAGGGACGTCAACTTGGCCAGCAGCTCTTCGCCTTTAAGGCCCTTTGCCGCCTCGATGAGCGCAAGACCTGCGGCGTAAGCATCGGCAACGCGTCGGCCGCCAACGACCTGGTCCGTTTTGCTGGCGGTTGCGCTGGAGCCCGCAGCCGCGCTTGCACCCGTGAGGGCTGCGCCGGCGGCCTGCTGCGCGCCAGCAACTTCGGAAAGCGCATCCACCAAGCCGAGCTTGTGCTCGTCGGCGAAATCACGCAGGTTCGACATGGCCGAGCTGTTCGCTAGCCAGTCGTTGTAGCCGCACCAGCAGCGCCATGCCAGCGCGTTGTTCGTGTCGGCAACCAGGTCGAGCGCGGTCAGCACGTGAGCCGGGACGCACTTGCCGTTGTCGCGGATGTCGCCGCGAACGGGCTGGCGGTCGGTCAATACAGCGGTGGGAACGCCGGCGGATGCGATTGCCTTGCCCAGATTGCGGCCCCAGGTGCCGTTTGGCGTGGCGATGACGATCTTATCGGCGGAAACGCCTTCGCCAACGAGGCCGGACACGTATTCGCCCAGGCCGATGAACTCGTCTTCGGGGCGGTCGAAATTCAGCACGACGGCCTCACCGGCTTCGGAGTTTGCGGAAGCCAGGATCGGAGCGGGTGCGGGAGCTTTCTCGACGGTGGTTGCGTCTGCGTCGGTGGCTCCGTTTGCCGCGCCAGCCGACCCGCCTGCTGCTGCCGCACTGGCCGCTGCGATAGCCGCCGCATTGGCCGCAGCCTTCTCAGCGCATTCGGCCAGTTCATCCTGCAACGCATTCGCTGCAGCAGCCGAAGCCGTGCAGTTGCGGCTTTCGTTCAGCTCCACGTTTTCCGCAGCTGGATGCTCGGCCGCGAACTCGTCGAGGCCGGCGGCGTACGGGTAGGAATCGTACACCTGCACGCAGGCGGCGCGGTCGCCGGCGATGGCGATGCTTTCGCGAGCAACCAGGCCTGCGAGCTGCTGCGATGCGCGGCTTGCCAGCTGATAGTCGTCGAAGAACACGTGGTCGAAGCCCTGCGCTGCACGGGCGCCGTCGTGGCTGCGCAGGTAATTGACTGCCAGGTTCGCGGCCTCGGGCTCGGCGATGGCGCGTATGAACGACAGGTTCGCCTTCAGAAGGTCGTGGATGTTCGTTTCCTCGCCGGCGAGCAGCCAATTCTCGTCGTCGTCGGCAAGCTCGGTCCAACTGCGGTAGAAGAACTTCAGCATCTCGCGCAGGCGCTTCGGACGCAGGCCGCTCACCTTCATGTCTTCCAGGAGGAACAGCTCTTCGTAGGCCGTGAGGATGCGCGGATCGCGGCCGGACCAGCGGATGGCCTCGGCGTCGGAAAGAACGCTGAGCGCGAGGGCGCGCGGCGTGGTGACGGTTGCCGCGGCGGCTGCTGCGGGGCTGGCGGTTGCGAGGCGCTGGCTGAACGCGAGCGCGGCCTGCGGCGACGCGCATAGCACGAGGATGCTGTTGGTTGCCGCGCCGGCCGGGGTGCTGCCTGGGGCGTCCGTGTTGGCGGCGGCCCCCGCGCTTTCGGCAGCGGCTACAACCCGCTCGATAAGCGCCTGCGTCTTCCCGCAGCCGACCCCGCCGACGATGCGGCAAGCCGTAAGTTCGTTTTCCTTCACCATAACAACCTCCTACCTTCTGCGACCAGGTATTTAAGTCGAAGGGACACTCCTAATGTCTGGTCGTCGTATACAAAATGCCCACATTAGGGGCGTTGCCGCGGGCGGCTGGCGGCGATGGCGCTGCCTAGTCGGGACGCCATGCACTGCATCTCGCCACGGCGGCTCGCCGGCAAGGCGCCGGGCCTTCGCCATTCGTCCGCGAAAATCTTGTGCGTATGGGGAAGACATTAGGAGTGTCCCAATGTCTTCCCCATACGCACCGACAAGACATTAGGGGTGTCCCTTTGTCTTGCGATGGGGAAGCGACGCCTCGACCGTGGGGAGGGAGGGGTGATCGGGTCGAAGCGTCGCTCCCGGGCAGAGGATGGCTTGCCCCACGTAAGCCCTTGCCAAGCTATCCTCTGCCCGGGAGGCCCGGCCGGCTGGGCCAGGCGCCCCCGAGGGTGCGCGGTGTGTGCGGGAACGCGCCGCAGCGGCGGTTTCCGATGCCGTGTGAGTTTTCGCAAACCGCGCAGCGCGAAACATCATGCGAGCGGACTCCGCATCGCGCAGCGCCATGCGAGCGAAACCCGCCTCGCATGGCGTCATCCAACGCAGCGACCGCGGCGCCGTACGGCATCACGCAGTGCTCGACGAACAACTACTTTCCGCTATCGCCTTGCGTGTCGTTCGCAGCAATCTGCACCGGCTGTCCCTTCTTCGCCAAAAACGGCATGGTGATGGCGTGCGTCGGGCAAGCGTCAACGCAGGCGCGGCACTTGGTGCACTCGCTCCAGGCGGCCTCGGAAAGCTCCGGATGGCGCGGGTCGATGCCCTCTTCGCAGGCGCGTCCGCACCTGCCGCAGGCGTGGCCCTTCGCGGTCTCGATGCACTTCGCGTCATCGATGGTGGGCTTGAACGTGCGGTTCAGCTTGGCCACCAGGCTCATGAATGCGCTCAAGGGGCACAGCTTATGGCACCACTTGCGGAAGAACACGACCTCGGCAAGCAGGATGGCCGGCACCACGATGATCGTCCACGTGACGTCGCCCTGCGCGAACAGGTTCACCAGCAGTAAAATGGTGGCGAAGGTAAGTCCGATGGGGCAGATCAGGCAGAACACCGGGAAGCCGAAGATGAACGTGGAAAGAACGGCGCCGCCCAGCACGAAATGGCGGGCGTCAAGGGCGTCTCCGCGCTTGCTCGCGCACGAGGCGCAGCCGGCAAGGCCCTTGGAATCCTTCTGGCAGCTGGTGGAAAGCGCGGCCTTCTCGGCATCGGTCAGCGGCGCGATGTTGGCGGCCTCGGCAGCAGCGTCGGCCCCGCCAGCCCCAGCCGCCCCGTCAGCCCCGTCAGTCTCGTCAGCCCCGTCAGCTTCCTCGGCCTTCGCGTCCTTCTTCCCGCCGCCCTTGCTGAAGGCGGTGCGCAGCTTCTGCACCAGCGGCACGGGGCACATCCAGCCGCAGAACGCGCGGGCGAACACGATGATGAGCAGCACCATCAGCACCAGAGATATGACGGCGCGCGGCAGCATCGTCTTCGATGCGAGCATGGTTCCCAGGGCGCCGAGCGGGCACAGGACGGAAATATCCCAGATGCCCGGCGCGGAAATGGTGCCGATGCCCAGGTTGGTCCAAAAGCCGATGAAAACGATGACGACGATGGCAAGCGCCGTTGCGGTGCGCAGCTTCTTCGATTTGTTCTTCATGTTTCGCACCTTACCCTTCTACCTGGTCAAGCGGCTTGATAGTGATCGCTCGCGACGTCGCGCCCTCGGAAATGGAACCGTTTTGCATGGAAACGCACACGCTCTCGCAGGCGCCGCAGCCGTTGCATTTGCTGGTGGTGACCACGGGGCGCGAATTCGAATCGAGCTCGATGGCGTCGTAGGGGCAGACGTCGTAGCAGAACTTGCAGCCGATCAGCTTGTAGGCTAAGCACCAGTTGGTGTTGATGACCGCCTTGCCGATGATGGTGTTCTCCGGCGTGGCGCCCGCGGGCAGCTCAAGCGCCTTGGTCGGGCAGCTGGCCACGCATAGGGGCGTGCCGCCGTTTTCCTCGGTGCACCAGTCGCAATAGCCGACGTCGAAGTTGAACGTTGGCGTGCGCATGTTCAGGATGCCGGTTTCGATGTGCGCCGGGCGAATGACGTCGCGCGGGCAGATCTCGTAGCATTTTTCGCAGCGGATGCAGGCGCTGATCAGGCGATCTTCGTCTTGGCCTCCGGGTGGGCGGATGATGGCGCCGGGTTTGGCCAGCTTCAGGCCGCCAAGGCCCAGCATCACGGCCGCGCCGCCGACGCCCAGGCACAGGGTACGGCGCGTCATTCCGGCGCGGGCGGGTTTCTCCTCGGTGCCGTGCGCGCCGGCGGCTTTGGGTGCGACAGCGGTGTCGGCAGCGGCGACATCGCCTTCGCCGGCCTCGTTGCTGGCTTGCGCGGTCGCTTCGACGGCCTGTTCGGCTGCGTCCGTGCTCTCGTCTGTTCGAGTCATTACTCCTTCTTTCGTTCGAACTCGCTGTTCAAACCCCTTAAACGACGCCCCCCGCGCCGTGAAGGTGGGTTGTGGGAACTTCTTCCCTTGCCTGGTCGTTATTCCTCTTCGGTGAGGATGTCTTCCAGGAATGCACGGTCGGTGTCCAGGAAGCCGTCGGTCAGGTAGGCCAGGCCTTGGTACAGGTCGGTTTTGGCGAAGCGCTTCATGTCGGCCGTCATCATGGGAACCCAGCTGATCAGGTGGTCGGAAAGGAAATTCTGCTGCGTGGTCAGAAGGGCCGCGGCCTCTTCCTCGTCGCCGCGGCGCAGGGCCTCGACGGTGCGGTTGGCCAGCGTCTGCTCGAATTCCAGCTCAAGCGCCAGGTGGTCTTCGCCTTCCTTCCACGTGTCCTTCTTATCCAGGCCGTTGGCGCGGTAGATGGCCAGCACTTCGTCGCGCGCGTCCTGCATGAGCAGGCGCTTTTCGGACGTGTACACGCTTTCGAAGGGGTAGGCGGCGCTGAAGGCGTCGACGCCGTGGCCGATGAACACGCGAACGTAGTCGACCGACAGGTCGGTGATCGAGTTTTCCCAGGTGTTGGACAGGAAACGGGCGATGCGCAGGTAGCCCTCGTCAACATCGGAGTTGCCGGTGGCGGCGGGGAAGCGCATGCCGCGCAGCTGGTCGAGCATTTCCTGGTCAAGCTCCACGCGGTACAGGCGCGAAAGCAGCCCGTAGGTGGCCGCGCGCTGCTCCATCAGCGTGATCAGTTCGTCTGCGGAAGCCGTTTCGGCGGTTTGCGTAGTATCTGCCATGGCTAGTTCTCCTTGGTGTCGGCGGTTTCGGCTGCGATTGCGGTGGCTGCGGGCTCGCCGGCGGCGTCGTCCTCGGCGGCGTTGGGCTCGCCGGCGGCGTCGCCCTCGGCGGGCGCGTCTTCGACGTCGGCCAGAATCTCCAGGCCCGCGCGTCCGACCTCGGTGGTGTACCAGGCCTTGCGCCATTCCAGCGCGTCGCACTTTTCCAGCAGGTCAACGAAGTGCGGGGCGTACAGGCGCGGCTTCTGCACCAACGGGTCGTCGTCGACCGCGCTGTTGATGTCCGGCGTGGTGGCGCCGCCCTCGGCCGCGCACAGGGTGAGGATTCGCTTGTAGACGACCGCGTACTTCTCGTCGCGCTCGAACAGCTCGCGCATGCGGTCGACCGGCTTGTCGGAATCAAGTTTGGCCTGGCCGTCTTCGGTGATCTGCCAGAAAATCTCGACGGGCTCGGCCGCCTCGATGTACTCGATGCCGTCCACGACGACGGTTTTCGGCTCGGTCTCAACC
>CAVBPP010000172.1:0-5642 GCA_963597295.1 Paratractidigestivibacter sp.
CCTACGAGTCCCAGTCCGGCCAGACCGGCGTCGACAAGTGGGGCAACCAGGTGAGTGACTCGTCGAGCATGCTGGCATCGGTGCATAGCCAGTACGGCAAGACCTGCCTGGATTGCCACAAGCCGGTGCTTTCCGAGCAAATGAGCGAAGGCGTCGAATGGCTGACCGGGTCTTACGATTCCATCCTTACCGAGCGCACGACGTCGCAGCTGATAGCGGCGAGCGGATCGGTAGACTCCGACGAATTCTGCATGAACAGCAGCTGCCACAACTACTCGCGCGAGGATTTGGAGAAGAAGACCTCCTGGATGGGCGAGATCAACCCCCACACCCCACAGCACGGCGAGCAGAAGTGCAGCACCTGCCACAAGGCGCATAGGCAGTCGGTGATGTACTGCACGCAGTGCCACACCGAGGCCGTAGTCCCCGATGGCTGGGTCGACTACACCACCAGCAAGCAGATCGAGGAATCGAGCAGCGCACAGTAGCGAGCGCTACGCGGTTTCAAGCGAACTCGCATTAATGCGGCGAAGGCAAGCGAGAGTTTGCCTTCGCCGTTTTTGCGTTTATCGGTTCGATTTCCCGTGAGGGCAGCACGTGAATGAGGCTGCCGGCAATTGAGCCGTCGCTGTCGCTTGAGCCCGCCTGTCCCCGCCCGGCCCAGGCGGGCCGCATCGGCCGTTGCCCGGCGGGCTCCCCGGGCGCCTTATCGCTTGGCCAAGTAATCGCCGAAACCCGGGAGGCCGAACCGGAACTCGCCGTTGCGCGGCTCCTCGATCACGCCCGCGTCCAGAAGCCGCCTCTTGTACGTCGAGACATGGCTCGAGCCCTTCCCCAGGCGCTCCATCAGCTCCTTCCTGGACGTGAGGGCGCCGTCGGCGGGGTCCATGGCGCGCAGGAACTCGACGTCCCCGGCGGAGAGCTCGGAAAGCGTCGCCCCGAACACCCGGCTCTCAAGCTCCTCCTGAGCGAGGGCCGCGCCGCGGCGCACATGCTCGGCGGATATCTCGGGCGAGCGCCTCGCCATGTTCCACGAGCGGTAGCCGACGAGCTGGAACATGAACGGGAAGCCGCCGATGGCCTCGGCCGCCTCCTGCAGCGCCCCATCGCCGATCTCCTTGCCGCCGTCCTCGACGGTGAGCCTGAACGCCTCCTTCACCTCGTAGGGCGGGATCGACCCCAGGGGATGCTGCGCGGCGCGGCGCAGAAACGACGTCGATTTGCCGGTGAGCAGGTCGGACACCCGGTGCGGAAGCCCCGCCATGAGGAGGGCGACCCGCCTGTCCTCGCGCACGAAATGCTGGTACGTGGTGACGAGCGAGACCATCTCGCCGACCGAGCAGTCCACCTCGTCGACGGTTATGAGGACCCCCGTCCCGGCCTCCCCGAGCTCGTCGAGCAGGGCATTCATCCGCGTTCGCCAATTCGCCCGCGGCGCGGCGGCATTCTCCCACGACAGCCCCCCAACGCCGGCGACGCTCGCGCCCGTCAGCTTCCTGGCCGGGGGCTCGGCGACCAGATGCCGCGCCGCCTCGCGCAGGCGCTGCAGGATGTCCTCGAGCATCCCGTCGGAGGCCGTGACGTTCACCGAGACCCAGCCGAGCTGCTGCGCCCTGTAGCCCAGGTACGTCAGCAGCGCGGTCTTGCCGGTGCCGCGGGCTCCGACGAAGATCGAGCAAAGGTTCGGGTCGTTGCCCTCGGATTCGAACGCCATGACCATGTCCTCGACGATCCGCTCCCGGCCGGCCATGTACGCGGGGACCTTCCCGAAGACGGGGGTGAACGGGTTCGCTTTCTGGTTTGTCGTCGCTTCGGACACGATGCTCCCTTCGTTGCGCTTTGCATTGGATGATACGACCGCGAAGGTCGGAATCTGGTCCGAAACGGAAATGTCCTTAATTTCTTTGCGCGCCCTTGATTTCCTTTACCGCCCTTGATTTTCTTTGCCGCCCTGGTGCAGGCGGGATTCGGGCCGAGGCGCGGTCGCCCCCTTCCCCGGAAAGCATCGCGAGATAAGCAGCAACAGCAAGATGACGCTGATCGCCACGGGGGCTAGCAAGAAGGCGATCGAGGGGGACAATACGAAGGCAGGGCCCCCGACGACGAGGAAAACCCTAGCGAGCGGGTAGAAAAGGCAGATAACGGCGGGCGAAAGCGAAAGAAGAAGCGCGGCGCCGCAGGCGATGCGGGGCACGCCCGCCCATTCAGCGAGAATGCAGAGAGAGGCAAGAGAGGGACCCCGCTCCAGGACACGGCAAGAAGAAGATAGGCGATGCTGCGGCCAAGCGGGCTTTGCACGCCGCATGCCATCAGCAGGAGAATCGCACAGAAAACCAGCGAGCAGCATGCGCTATTCCCCGGGATGCAACGGATGCCGGGATGCGTGTGGGGCGCGAGGGCGGGCCCGGCCTTGCCAGTCTACCGATGCAGCAGGAAGTCTACGGCGCTCACGATCTCGATCCCGTCGACGTCGGAGGGGTAGTCCCCCCGCGCCACCACAACGATCTTTCGGTACTCGTCCCCGATGCGCCGAAGGGGCGCGAGCTCGCGCTCCATGGTCTCCCCGTCGCTCATGTCCTCGGTCACCTGCACGTAGATCCTTCGCCTGGGCTTGGTGGCGACGAAATCGACCTCGCCGCCGCGCAGGTGGCCCACCATCACGTCGTAGCCGTCGAACACGAGCTGGTTGTGCACTATGTTCTCGAGCACCCGCCCGCTGTCCGTGTTGCGGTAGCCGTCAAGGTAGCTGCGCAGCCCCGTGTCAGCGATGTAGTACTTGCCCCCCGTCTTGAGCGGCTCGCGGCCCTTGATGTCGTAGCGCCGCGCGCGGCGGAACAGGTAGGCCTCGGCCAGCGTGGACATGTAGAACTCCGCGGTGTCCCTGTTCGTCGAGCGCCCGTCGGCCCTCAGGGTCCCCGATACCTTGTTCGCGGACGTCTCGTTGCCGATGTTGTCCGCGAGGAACGCGCAGATGCGCTCGAGCACGTCCCTGCTGCTCACCGCCCGGACCCCCTTGCGCTGCGCCCGGGCCATGATGTCGCGGACGATGATCGTCTGGTGGATGCCGCGCATGTAGTCGCGGTGGCTCTCCTCGTCGGGCTCCCGCAGCGCCAGGTAGGGGAAGCCGCCGAACGTGCGGTACTGCGCGAGCAGGGACGATAGCGTGGCGAAGGAGCCGTCGGGGAGCCGGGCGATGTCCGAGCCCGCCTTGCCCGCGGGCTGCCATTCGGCGCCGCGGAAATCGAGGTACTCGGCGAACGTGAGCGGCTGCATGGCCACCTCGACGTAGCGGCCCGAGATGAGCGTCGCCAGCTCGCTCGACAGCAGGAACGCGTTCGACCCGGTGACGTAGATGTCGCAGTCGGCGTCGACGCGCAGCGCGTTGACGGCCCTCTCCCATCCCTCGACGCTCTGCGGCTCGTCGAAGAACAGGTGGACGCGGGGCTGGTCGCCGATCCGCCTCATGACGAGGTCGTACAGCTCGCGGTAATCGGCGATCCCCGAGAGCTCCATCGACTCCATCCTGAACGTGAGCAGGCGGCTCTCGGGGACGCCCTGCCGCGCGAGGTGGTCGCGCATCATGTCGAGCAGGGTCGATTTGCCGCAACGGCGGATGCCGGTGACGACCTTCACCAGGTCGGTGTCCTGATACGCGATGAGCCTGTCCAGGTATTTCTGGCGAATGATCATGCGGGCCGCCTCCCTTTCGCTTTTTCCTTCGCGATAGGTGAAAACTGCCATATTTGCAAGTTTTACCTATCGCATAGGCAAAACTTGCAAATATGGCGAGATTTTCCGATGAGGGCCCGAGCGGGCACCCGCCGCAGTCGATGGCCATGTACCCGTCGCGCACGCCCTGAAGCAAGCCCCCCTGAGCTCCTCGAAATTGCCGACCGCCACAAGCCCAGGCTGCCGGCTCGCAACTATTGGCGAATTCCTTGGATTCGCCAGCCGGCACCTCCCTAACGGCGAGATGCGCGATGCTCTGCGGCCTTGCGCCTCTTTAACTTCTTCTCAGCGGTCTTCATCCTGCCGCTGACTCGGTTCAACGCCAGGGCGATTTCCCTGCCCTCGTCGACGAACGCCTTGAGTTCCTCGTTTTCCGTATCGTAGGAAACGTTGCCGAACAAGGCGTGAACATAAGTGTTCCTGGAGGCGCGCCATTCGTCTGCGCGGTCGCATAAGCTCGATACGCCGCACTCGGCGAACAGCTTCCTGACATCCTTGTCAAGCCAGCTGGCATAAGCATCGTCGAAACCAAGACCAGCAAAATCGGTGTCGCAAACGGCCCTGAGAGCCATGATTTTCGTGGAGATATTCTTGATGTGCGGGGACGTATTCGCATACTTTCGATCGACCGATGCGAGCATCGCCTTTCGCTCCTTTCTGTGCTTGGAGCTCCACCCTGGGTTCGAATCGTCCACCCGCTGAACAAAGCCCACACGCGACAGTATGGCGAGAAGCCGATCCTCGATCATGGCGTAATCGATGAGCATGCACTCGTAGTAGCAGCATGCCCGATAGGCGCGTTTGCGCTTGATTGCGCATTGCTCGTAATGGCTACGCTTTATCTCGTTGAGCTCTTTGCGCTTCATTTCGTCTCCCCCCCATTTTCATTTCGGTTTCTCCCAGCAAGCCCAACCAGCGCCCGGCAAAGATTGGGCCTTTATCGCGTTTCGTGTGCCGGCCGCCACCGCGGGACGGATCAGCAGCGCCATCGAGCAACCATCGAAGGCAGCGGTGCCGCAGTTGCGGATAGACTACTCGTAAGCATAGAAGGCCACACCTTCCCCATTCCAGCCATGGTCCTCGATGAGGGAGATGTCCTCATCGAAGTCGAGTGTGAAATGGTGCGCCGACAGGCCGTCGTTGTACAGGCGGTAGACCTCGCTTGCGTCTTCGAGCCGGTAACCCGAGAAGTCCACTGCGGAACAGAAGATGGGGCTGCCGCCGTTGTCCCAACGCCAGCCGTGGTTGGCCACCAGATCCGCGGCCTCAGCGTAGTCGGAGGTGTAGTGGTGGCTCATCCTGCCAATCGCGCCCAGGCCGGGGTTGTACACGCGATAAACGCCCTTGCCGGATTTCGTCGGCGCGCTCCACGAGACGCCCTCCTGACGCCAGTCATGGGCAGTCAGGCTGTCGTACTCGGATTCGCTAGTGGTGAACAGGTGCTCGCTGGTGATGGGATTGTACATACGGTAAACGGGCACCCGCTGCTCAGGCGTGTATGTATCCCAGACATTTCGAGGGATCTCATCGACGGAGTATGCCCTGCCATAAAAAGAACTAACCCATTTGCCAGAATACCCATTGCCCGAGGGCGTGTACAAACCGCAGTCAGACATGGATCCGCTGAATTTCGATCCGAGCGTAATGGAGGTCAACGACCAACAGTAAGAAAGCATATTCTCTGTGGAAGTCCAAGTCCCTTTCGAGGTGTCGAGGGGCGACAGGTCGAGGGACGTAAGGGAGCGACAGCCCGAGAACATGGATTCCATGTTCTCAACATTCGAGGTGTCGAGGGGCGACAGGTCGAGGGACGTAAGGGAGCCGCAGCACGAGAACATGGATTCCATATTCCTCACCTTCGAGGTGTCGAAGGACGACAGGTCGAGGGATGCGAGAGAGCCGCAGCCCGAGAA
>CAVBPP010000173.1:0-5510 GCA_963597295.1 Paratractidigestivibacter sp.
ATCGAAGTCGAACGTCTCGTCCTTGGTCTGCGAGGTGCCGCCCACGACGGTCTTGCTAACGTTGATGGTGGCGGTGCCGGTAGCGGTGTACTCGTTATTCATCACCAGGTTGTACTCGCCCGTAGTGGAAGGAGCGATAGCCGTCTTGGCCTCACCGTAAACAACGCTTTCAACAGAAAGGTTGCCATCGGTATCGGCAACAACCGTAACGGTTACGTCCTGGTCGCTTGCCTTGGTCCAGCCGCTGCCAAGCATGGAGGTTTCCTTCACCTTGTAGTTGTAGGTGCCAGCAGCCGTGTAAGTCTGAGCATCGAATGCAGCGGTGGGAGCATCCTTAGTGCAGGTTGCGGAAGAAACCTCGGTTTCAGTGCCCTGCTCGTCTACGGAATAGAGCTTGAAGTCGAAGCTCTCGCCATCAGCGATGTTAGCGGAGTCGCCGTTGACCGTCTTGGTCACGCCCAGCGTCGCAGAGGTGGATGTGGTCTTCTTGTCGTAAACGCTGAGGGTGATGCCGGGGCCAGTGGAGGTCGCATCGGAGACGGTACCCACTACCGGGGTATGCCCGAGTTTCACCGCGGCCTCATAAGCGGCCTCAAAATCGGTTACAGCCTGAGAGGTTGCAGTGGCGGGATAGAACAGCACGTAGGTGCCATCATAGGAAACCTCGTAGCCGGCAGGCGCCTTGGTTTCCTCAACGTAATAGAGCTTAGAAGCCTCAAGCGGCGTGGCCTTGGTGCCGAAGGTTACCGCACCGGCATCGCCAGTGGTAAGCGAGCCCACGGTGCTGGTCTTAGCGCCAGTGGAAAGGTCTATCTCGGAAAGGGTGAATTCCGCGCCCTTCAGCAGCTTGGAACTGTCGGCCTGGTCGGTCTTGGTGACGGTAAGGCCGTAACTTACCGCGTCAGCGCCGGCGGTAGACTTCGCAACGCTCCAGGCCCTGGAAACGCCCTTGACGGAAGAGTCCTTGCCATGAAGCTTTACGTCGTTAGAGATGGTAACCTGCTGGCCGATGTAGCCAAGCGGCATGCACTCGTAGGAAATGGTGAGCTTGGTGGCGTCCGGCACGCTGATGGTAAGGAGCGTGTCCTCGTTGCCGCTTTCGTCCTTAACGTTGGCCACGCTGATGCTGCAATTAGAGGTCACGTCATTACCGCTGCCGTCAACAACCTTCAGGGAGCCAGCCGTATAGGAAAGCGTGGCGCTCATGGTGTCTTCAAGAACCAGAACGTCGCCATCGACCAAGTCCTGCGCGTTGGGGTTCACGTCGATGGTGTACTTAACGTGGGCCTCATCGGTGCCATTGCTGGCAGACTTAGACAGAACGCTGTTGTCGATGGTGGTGGAAGCGGTGCCCTTGGGGAATTCCGTAGTACCCGACTGCGCCGTAGCGGAATTACTCAGCGTAACGCTCGTACCAACCTCAATGTTCTTGGTGGCGGTCTTGTAGCTGAACACCACAGAAACAGGAGTGGACAAAGCACCGCCCCAGCTGTACTCAGCACCCTTGGTAACCGCAGTGAAGGTAGCCTTGCCGTCAGCGACAGCGGGCGTTACCGAAATATCCTTGGAGCCGTTATAGCCGTCCTTTTCCATAACCTTATAAGTTGCGCTGTTTGCAACAACCTCGGTATTGGCCGGAAGGATATCGGTAAGCGTTACGTCCTGATCATTCAGGTCCATAACGGCCTTGCCGTCCTTCTGGTTCACCTTAGCGGTCCAGCCAACAATCCAAGCGCCCTTGGTACCGTCGCTCCATTCGTAAGAAGCATCCCAGGTAGCGTTGCTGGCAACAGACTTCTGCACGGCAGGCGCAGTGGCTTTTTCCTTGATTTCGAAGGAAGCCGTGGCGGACTTGCCGTTCTTGGCGTTGTTCGTCACAACAGTGGATTTATTGGTGTAGGTGCCCGCAACGTACGTGCCGTCCTTGGGCGTAGTGGTGGTGGTGTAGACGATGGTGACCTTGGCACCGGAAGCGCCGATGAGCGACTTCACTTTATCGGTGTTCATGAACTCGATGGTGATGAAGTCGTTCTGACGGTTCTGGTCATCCGTGGTGGTGAGCTTGTAGTCAACGCCAGATTCCAGGGCAACAACGCCGGCATCGGTCTTAGCCGTAACGTCAACGCCGCTCGGCGTGACAGTGACGCAATCCCAGGGCTCCGGCGTGCTGGAGAACTGGTCGGTGAACTTGATGGAGCTTGCGGTGGTGTTGCTCGCCATCGAAGAGAAGTCGATCACCGAGCTCCAGTTGGCCGTACCGGTGTAGTTGTACGGATCAATGGTGCTGGTGAGGGCCTTGGTAATGCCAATTTCGTCCTCGGGCGGGGTGTAAGAACCGGTGCCGGTGCCTTCAGGGCCTTCGGATTCGGTGCCGGGGGTAACCGTGGCGGTGTTCTCAACCTTTTCCTTGGAGGAAGTGTCGGTCATCTTGGTGTAGTAGGTAACCGTCACCTTCTGCTGACCCACGGTGGAAGGCAGCGTGAAGGAAAGGCCGGAGTCGGTAAAGCTCTGGGAAGAGGGAGTGATGGCAGAACCGTCGGCGCCGGTGATGGTAAAGCCTTCGGAGGTAAGGAACTGCTGATTGCTGCCAGCGTTGTCGGAGAACTGATAGCCGTTCATGTTGGCCAGCAGGCTGCCGTTGTTCAGGGTTACCGTCCACTTGATTTTCTCGGGCGTGCTAGAGCCGTCGGCGCTCTTGCTTACCATGGAGTACTTAACCTTGGAAGGAGAAGCCGAAACCTCATTGGAGCTTTGCGGGGTGGTGGTGCCCCAGCTCCACTTGCACTTGTTGTCGACGTCGCTGATTTCCGTGTTGTCCTTCAGGGAGCCAATAGCGGTTTGGTTCACCTTGGTGGAGTACTTGATGTAGTAATCGCCAGCAGTGAGGTTGCCCAAGTTGAAGGTTACGTTCTGGCCATCGCTCGAGCAGGTAGCGCCAGAGATTGCGTTGCCGTTTTTGTCGGTATAGGCAACAGAAGAGGAATCGAAGGTCAGGTTGGAACCAAGAGTATCGCTTACAACCAGGTTATGAGCCGCCGTTGCAGGCGAAACCTTAATGGTCCAAGAGTAGGTGCCGGTGGTCGCGTCGTACGCACCGTTGTTGTCGGCGCTCTTGCTGCCGGAAACGCCACCGTCCTTAGCGGGGATGGTCACCGTGCTAGTAGTTCCGGGGAAGACGAAGCTGGTGCTATCGCCATCGCCGGCATTCTTGTCGGCAATAGAGAACTGAATCTTGAAGAAGGCGGTAACCTCGGAAGCGTGGGCGTTGAGCCACGTATCGCTGAATTTCAGAACTATCTGGTTGTTGGAAATAGACCAGGTGCCCGCTAATTGATTATTGGAATCATAAAGATTCTGACTGGCTTGGCTCTTGACCGAAACGCTGTTTGGCAGCGTGTAGGAAACGTTGGGCTGAGCAAGGGTCGGCTTCGAATTCTGGTTGAAAAGAATGCTGACGGAAGCATGAAGCTCGTCATTAGCGGTGATGGGCTGATCGTCGTAAGGATGGGAGCCTTCGGCATCATAAGAAATGCTGGCGTTGACGGTGCCGGATGCCGAAGTCACCTCGACGGGGTCAGCGTCGGGGTTGTAGCCGCTGGCGTCGGAATCAGCGGCCAGCATGATGCCGTTTTCGGCTTGGGCTGCGGTTTCGTCGGAAGCGCTGCTTGAGTCCGCTGCCTTACTGCCGCTTTGGTACAGCGAATAGCCGATCATGGCTGCGGAGCTGTTGGGCGCTTCAGTGCTGGAGGCGGCCTCGTCGGTCGCGAAGGATTGGCCGGGCTGCGAGGCGGACTCGGTCGCACTGCCCGCGCTACCGGCCTCGCCAGCGGAGCCCTCCGTTACAGAGGTCTGCTCAGAACCCCCCCCGAAAGCGAATTTTCGGCAGCGGCCAGGTCGGACGCATCTGAGGAGGCGGTCACGGCGGCGGCTTTGCTAGCCGGCGACATGCCCAGCACCAGCACGACCGCCAACGCGATGTTGGTCAGCTTCGCGCCGAGCCTGGCTCCTTTCACGTTCATCTTCTTCATCTCGTCTTCCCTTCCTGTTGGGGACCTTCAACCTTTGCAGACATGCAAAATGCCCTGCACAAAGCGCAAGGCTATCTACGCCGGCCTTCGCCGACGGGGTTACTGATATGTACTAGGGGACAGCCGGGCAAACTCGGGTTCGCCAAAGGCATGCGCACCGATGCCATGTGGGCGCTAAGCTGGGTGGTTCTCACTCAACGTACGTACGCATGATGTTCGATGCCTTCTTTCGTCTGCTTGGGCCGTTATTTGCGAAATGCACAGCGCATCATCGCCTGCATCGCCGGCGCGAATAATACAGGATTGAACTGTTCTTTTTCAAGCACGATTGCGCAATCGCCTCGCATAACGTTATAACCGTCTGCCGCGTTCAAGCAACGGTTGAACGCCATCACATCTTCCCGACAATTCGACTAGAAGCGCAGGCGCGTCGACGAATACGCCAGCGATAAGCAATGCGACCAAGCTCACGAGGCAACCATGCGGCCCCGGCGCAGCGTTACAAGTTCAGCCCGTCGATCACTTTTCGCAAGGCGGCAGCCGATGCTTGCAGTTGCTGGCGTTCGTTTTCGCTGATGGGGATGGGGGCTTTGTACTCGATGCCGCCCACGCCGACTACCGCCGGCATTGAAAGAACGATGTCGTTTAGGCCGTAGTCGCCATCCAGGTAGTTCGATACCGGCAAGACGGATTTCTCATCGCGGGTGATGGCTGAGCATATGCGCTTGACCGTCATGGCGATGCCGTAGTACGTGGCGCGCTTCTTCTTGATGATCTGGTAAGCCACGTCGCGCACGTCAGCGGCGATGTTTTCCATGTTCTGGCTGTGGTTGGTGTGCCCGCGCAGCTCGCAGTAGTCGTTTATCGGAATGCCGGAAACGTTCGCCAGGCTCCAAGCGGCAATCTCGCTGTCTCCGTGCTCGCCGATGATGTACGCATGCACGTTGCGCGGGTCGACGCCCAGGTGCTCGCCAAGCTCGTACTTGAAGCGCGCCGTGTCCAGCACCGTTCCGCTGCCGAACACGCGATTGGCCGGCAGACCCGAAAGCTTGAGCGCCGTATAGGTAAGAATGTCCACCGGATTGGACACAACCAGCAGAATGCCCCGATAATTCAGCTCGGCAATTTGCGGAATGATGGACTTGAAGATGGCGACGTTCTTGTTCACCAAATCAAGACGCGTCTCGCCCGGGGCTTGATTGGCACCGGCGGTTATCACGGTGATGCCCGCGTCGGCAAGGTCGGCGTAATCGCCGGCGTAGATATTCATGGGCGCGGCAAACGGCATGCCATGCGCGATATCGAGAGCCTCGCCCTCGGCGCGATCGCGGTCGACGTCGATAAGGACCATCTCGCTGAACAGGCCCGATTGCATGAGCGCGAAGGCGCTGGCCGATCCGACGAACCCGCAGCCGACGATGGCGACCTTGCGATGGTTGATGGGCTTAGCAGTCATGATTGACTCCTTCGAACGATTTTGGA
>CAVBPP010000174.1:0-5398 GCA_963597295.1 Paratractidigestivibacter sp.
CATATGCGGGAACAGCAGCACGTCGCGAATGGTCGCCGAATCGGTGAGCAGCATGGTCAAGCGGTCGATGCCGATGCCCACGCCGCCGGCCGGCGGCATGCCGTATTCCAGCGCGCGGATATAGTCGGAGTCGAAGCCCATGGCCTCGTCGTCGCCCAAGTCCTTCGCCTCAACCTGCGCACGGAAGCGCTCGGCCTGGTCAACCGGGTCGTTCAGCTCGGTGAAGGCGTTGGCGTACTCATGACCGCAGATGAACAGCTCGAAGCGCTCGGTCAGCTCCGGGTTGTCCTTCATCTTCTTGGCCAAAGGCGAAATCTCAAGCGGATGCTCGGTGACGAACGTCGGCTGCACCAGCTTCTCCTCGGCCACGGCCTCGAAGATCTCGGAGATCAGCTTGCCCTTGCCCCAAGCGTCCTCGGCATGCCCGCCGTTCTTCTCCAGGATGGCGACCAAGTCTTCGCGGCTGCGATCGAACGATACCTCTTCGCCGGCATAGCGCGTGGCCAGCCCGCACATCGTCTCGCGCGGCCACTCACCGGACAGGTCGATGTCGGTGCCCTGATAGCTCACCTTGAGCGTTCCGCAGGCGGACTGCGCGGCGGCCTGGATGAAGCCCTGCGTCAGGTCCATCATGCCGTTCAGGTCGGAAAACGCCTGATAGGCTTCCATCGTGGTGAACTCGGGGTTGTGGTACGGGTCCATGCCCTCGTTGCGGAACTGACGGCCGATCTCAAACACCTTCTCGAAACCGCCCACCAACAGGCGCTTCAGCGGCAGCTCAGTCGCGATACGCAGATAGTAATCGCGGTCGAGCGCGTTGAAGTGCGTGACGAACGGCTTGGCGTTCGCGCCGCCCAGGATGGGATGCAGAAACGGCGTCTCAACCTCGTAGAAGCCCTGCTCCTCCATGTAGCGTCGGATGGCCGCGATGATCTTGAAGCGCTTCTCGAAGGTCTGCTTGACCTCGGGATTCATCACCAGGTCGACGTAACGCTGACGATAACGCGTTTCCTTGTCGGCCAGGCCGTGGAACTTCTCGGGCAGCGGGCGGATGGACTTCGAAAGCAGCTCGAAGGACGTGACGGCCACGGAGAGCTGACCGCGCTTCGTGCGCATCATCGTGCCCTCAACGCCGATCCAGTCGCCCACGTCCAGGTCTTTGATCTGGGCGTACACATCTTCACCGAGCGCGTTGATGCGGCAGAACAGCTGAATGTCGCCCGTCGCGTCGCGCAGGCCGAAGAAGGCGATCTTGCCCTGCACGCGCTTGGACATGATGCGGCCGGCAACCTTCACGGCGTCCTCGGTGGAGGCGCCATCTTCCAGGTTAGCGTACTGATCGTCCAGGTCAGCCAGGTGATGGCTGTAATCGAAAGCGTGGCCGTACGGGTCTTGGCCCGCATCGAGCAGCGCCTGGCGCTTAGCCTTGCGAACCTCGATCGGGTCGTCTTCGATGATTTCAGGGTTGTTGCTCATGCGCGATTCCTATCTGCAACGATGCCGTCCCGACGCACCCGGCGTCGGGAAATAATTAGTGCTCGATCTTGATGATCTTCATCTTGATGACGCGACCGGTAGGTCCGGTGGTCTCGATCTCGTCGCCCTTCTTGTGCGACAACAGGGCAGATCCGACCGGCGACTCGTTGGAGATCTTGCCGGCGGCGGCGTCGGCCTCGGCACCGCCGACGATGGTGAACACGCGCTCGCGGCCGCCCATGTCGACGGTCACCTTCGAGCCGATGTGCACGGCGCTCGAACGCTTCGGGGTGGTCACGACGGTGGCCTCGGAAAGCGTACGGTTGATTTCCGCGATGCGGGCCTCAAGGTTGGCCTGCTCGTTCTTCGCGTCGTCGTACTCGGAGTTCTCGGAAATGTCGCCGAACTCGCGGGCGACCTTGATGCGCTCGCCGACCTCGGCGCGCTTCTCGGTTTCCAGGTAGTGAAGCTCTTCCTCAAGCTTCTGCTTGCCTTCCTGCGTGAGGATGCTGTTTTCGTTTGCCATGATTAATTCACCTATCTATAAATACGCAAAAAGCGGCGCGCGGCAGTTTCCCCTATCCGCGCACCGCATTCCAACCTTGGAACAATGAAGGGTTACTCGTCCTTATCGCTCTTCGAGGCAACCTTCTTGGGCTCCTCGTCGGACTCGTCGGCCTCCTCCTCGGACTTCTTGTCCTCCGACATGCCCTCGCGCAGGTTCTTCACCGTCTTGCCCAGCGCACTACCGAGCTTTGGCAGGTTCTTCGGGCCGAAGATGAGCAGAATCACCACGAGGATGATGAGAAGTTCGGGTACGCCCATTCCCAGGAATTTCATGTTGCCTCCAATTTCATGTCCCTACAGGTCAAACGACCAAAAAAGTCAACGGCGGAAACTGTACCATAACGGCCACGCGCGCAAGGCCTTTCGATGAAAAGCACACGCCTGCGCTTACGCTTTCGCCATGCCACGGGCAGGCACGTGCATCTAGACATGAAAAAGGCCCGGTTTCCCGGGCCTGACCATGCAAGATGGTCGGGATGACAGGATTTGAACCTGCGACCTCTGCGTCCCGAACGCAGCGCTCTACCAAACTGAGCCACATCCCGATGCCGCTTTCGCAGCGACGGTTATGGTAACACAACGGCAAGGCCAAACCAACACCTAATTTTGGAAAACTCACATGTTCGCGTTTTACCTGGTCAGGTGATTGGAGTTTGCGAGGACGGCGCACAAACTGCTGCACCACGACGAAACTTCGCTTCGTCGTCTGCTTTACGGCTCACGTCACCGGCAGCCCGACAGCCTACTTTCCCGCCGCCTTGCTGCGTTCGCGCTGGAAACGCTCGAGAATGACGGAGGGGCCCTGCGGATCGCCCGGGCGCGGGTCGTCGGGCGAGATTTCGCCAACGATATGCGCGGTAAGCGTCGCCGTAAGCAGCACGTCGCCGGACTCGTCCTCGATGCGCACGTCGACGATGCAGCTGGTATGCCCAATGTGCACGCAGCTTCCGTCCACGAATACGCGCGCGCCCACCTTCACGCCCTTGATGAAGTGAACGTCGGCCGTCTGCGTGACCACGTACTTTCCCAGCGTCCACGGCACGCAGCAGCCCGTCACGTCGACCAGGCTCATCAAAAAGCCGCCGAAGGCGAACCCGAAGTAGTTACCTGACTCGGGCGGCACCGCGCACGCATTGCGGACGTGGCCGTCCTCAAGCACCTCGGGTGTGAGCGAGCCCAGCCAGTGCTCGTTGGTGCTGTACATGTCCAAGCAGCTCTGCCGCAGATAATCTTGCATGTCATTACCTTCTCTCTCAGGATTTCGCCTTCCATTGTAGAACATGCAAGGGAATTCAGTGTCGCGCTTCGCGCTCTCTATTACGGTCCGAGGTTTCGCTCGAACCCACGAAAATCTGGGCTGCAGGTTCGTCCCGGTGAGACAGATAGACTGCCCCTACCCCGCTCCCAGCACGGAAAAAGGCGCGCAGTCGAAGCCGCGCGCCCTTGCCCTTCCCTTTGGAAAGTTCGGCTTACTGTTCTTTGAGCTGGCCGTTTTCCTTGGTGTAGGTGGTGCTGTCGATCTTGACGTTCCAGCCCTCGGGCACGCTCGAGAACGTCGCGTCCAGGTGACACTGCGTGCAGTAGAACTCGCTCGTCTGGTGCGCCTTGTGGCAGTTGCCGCAGGCGATGTAACCGTGCTGGCTCCAGTCATGCGGGTTGAACTCAAGGTTCGACGTCGCCTTCGTCAGGTCGTCGGCGGTGGTGATGCCGTCATGGCAGCCGCTGCGCAGGCAGAACTCGGACGTGGCGAACTGGTCGGAACGGCTCTGCAGCTGGCCCGACGTCGCATTGAAGTTGTAGTTGCCGGAAATCCAGCTCATGCCCTCGGTCACCTGCTCGTCGATCTTCGCCTCATGGCACGACAGGCAGTTCATGGAATTCTTCGTACCATGGTAGGCCGCAAGCTTCGCCGTCGAGGTGGTAGAAGAGCCCGCCTCGAAGTCGCTCACGTACTTGCTCATGGGCGTGTGGCACACGGTGCCGCAGAAGCTCGGGCTGTTGTGCCAAGCGAACATGCCGGCGCCGGCCACCACGATCACCACGATGACGACGGCCAGCACGATCTGCCAGCGCTTCATGCCGCCCTTCTTCGGGGTCGGGGCCGCAGCAGGGGCGGATGCGGTTTTCTCGGCGGCCTGCTCGGTCGCCTTCTCGGTATTCTCAGTCATGTTCATCCCCCTACTTCGTCGCCAGATACTTGCCGGTCACATAGCCCGCCGTCACGCAACGGCCAAGGGACAGGCCGTAGATGTCGAGCGGGTAGTCGACGCCGCCGTAGAAGTTGCCGGCGCAGTTGCCGATGACGTACAGGCCCTCGATGACCTCGCCCTCGGCCGTGAGCGCCTGGTTCTTGCCGTTGACCTCAAGGCCCGAGCAGATGGTGGACAGGCGCATACGGCGATGGATGCCATAGAACGGCGCCTGGCGAACGGGCTTCAGGTACTGCGGGTCCTTGCCGAATTCGGTGTCGGCGCCCGCGTCGCACAGCGCGTTGTATTCCTCGACGGTCTGTTTGAACGTGGTCGGATCTTGGCCGATCTTCTCCGCCAGTTCCTCAAGCGTGTCGGCCTTGAACGTGCGCACCTGGTCGGCGAACACGGCCTTGCGCTCGACATCCTCCTCGGGCATGTACACGCGCAGGCCCTCGGGGCTGACGAGCTTGCCCTTCCAGCTGGCCGCGTCGGTCATGTAGTTGGAGTCGAACACCTGCGAGTACCAGCCAGGGTGCTTGCCGTCGCGCAGGTAGTTGTTCGTGAGCGACATGTCGACGGTCTCGTCCATGAAGCGCTTGCCGGTGTTGTCGCACACGGCCAAAAACGGCATGTCGCACATGGAGGCCGGACCGGCGTCGAAGTCGTGCAGCATCTTGGTGTGGCCGATCTTCTCCATGGAAGCGCCTGCCCACATGCCCATCTTGTGACCGTCGCCGGTCTGGTTGTTCTGCTTGCGCTCGAAGTTATGGATGTCGGGGATGTAGTAGTCGCACATCTCCTCGTCGTTGGAGTAGTCGCCGGTGGCAAGGATGACGCCCTTCTTCGCCGTCACCTTGATGTACTTGCCATCCTCGCGCTGGGCGATGGCGCCGGTCACGGTGCCGCTGGAATCCTTCACCAGCTGCTTGGCGGGCGTGGAGTAGCGAATGTCCACGCCGGCGGAAGCCGCCACCTTCGCGAGCGACTGCATGGCGTCGCCGGTGGTGTAGGGCTTCGGGCCGAAGAACGCCGTGACATAATCGAGCTTGAAGCCGTTGATGTTCAGCGTGGCCTTCTGCTGGTTGTTCGCGTCGTCGGAAACCGGGCCGTCGACCGACTTGATGCGGTCGATGCACCAGTGCAGCGCCTCGCCGGAGTTGTAC
>CAVBPP010000175.1:0-5394 GCA_963597295.1 Paratractidigestivibacter sp.
AGCTAAGCGGCGCCCTTCTTGCTCTTAAAAGCTGTCGATTGGTCGTGCAGCCTTCTTTGAGTTCGGCTTGCGATTATTGACTAATCGTATTCCTCATCGATTTGCGCGTTTAGTTGCTCCAAATTGTCGAACAGCTCAGCAGGCTCTTCGCGGCCTCCTTCAAATTGCCTCATCGCAATTCCAAGTTCTGCCATGTCTTTTCGCATGCCATTCATGACGCGGAGCCCTTCTTCGTCAGCAACTGGGCATTCAATCAGATATTCGTCGTTAATTGCACGTGATTTGATCTCGGCTAGTGAAAGCCCCGTTGACTTCTTTAAGCTCATGGCCGCTTTGGCAGGCACTTCTCCTACGGGAAGCTTGATTCCGATGGTGATAGTCATTTTGTCCACTCCTGAAGTTTAATAGGGCTAGCTTGATAAATTATCGCATCCTTTTTCAATCGATGTTTTTATTGCGGCAGGCGGTGTCGTAGAGCCTCTTCACATTCCCGTCACCTTTGCTTGCAATCGGGGGTGCGGCTGCTATAGTTACCAAAGTGTTTAGCACTCGTAACCTTAGAGTGCTAGCACTCCACCCGATGGAGTGGTTAAATAGCAGTCATGCGAAAACCGATTCGCACGTTTTACTTGAAAGGAAGGCAACATCATGAATCTCAAACCCCTGGGCGACCGCGTTATCGTCAAGGCCGACGAAGCCGAGGAGACCACGGCAGCTGGCCTGCTTCTGGCTTCCTCTTCCAAGGAAAAGCCCCAGTCCGGCACCGTGCTGGCCGTCGGCGACGGCAAGCTTGACAAGGACGGCAACCTGATCCCCGTGCCGGTCAAGGTCGGCGACAAGGTCGTCTACGGCAAGTTCGGCGGCCAGGAAATCAAGGTCGAGGGCGAAGACGTGCTGATCCTGCGCTCCGACGATCTGTACGCGGTGTTCGCGTAAGGCTCGTTTGACCTGCGCATTCGCTGGTTGATCGACCAGCGCGCAACGGCGGCCGCAGGGCCGCTACGCCAACCATTTCGGTACCATCTTTCGAAAGGAAGCTCATAACATGGCAAAAGACATCAAATTCGAAGGCGACGCCCGCTCGGCTCTGGCCACCGGCGTCAACAAGCTGGCCAACGCCGTCAAGGTGACCCTTGGCCCCAAAGGCCGCTACGTTGCGCTTGAGAAGTCCTTCGGCGCTCCGCTGATCACCAACGACGGCGTGACCGTCGCCAAGGAAGTCGAGCTGGAGGATCCGGTCGAGAACATGGGCGCCCAGCTCATCCGCGAGGCCGCCGTCAAGACCAACGACGTTGCGGGTGACGGCACCACCACCGCCACGCTGCTCGCCGACGTCATCGTCTCCGAGGGCCTGCGCAACGTGACCGCCGGCGCCGACGCGCTCGGCATCCGCCGCGGCATCCAGAAGGCAACCGACGCCGTCGTCGAGGCCATCAAGGCCGACGCCACGCCGGTTTCCACGACCGAGCAGATTACCAACGTCGGCACCATTTCCGCCGGCGACGCCGAGATCGGCGAGAAGATCGCCCAGGCCATGGACGCTGTCGGCAAGGACGGCGCCATCTCCGTCGAGGATTCCCAGACCTTCGGCCTTGATATGGAAATCGTCGAGGGCATGCAGTACGACCGCGGCTACATCAGCCCCTACATGGCCACCGACATGGACAAGATGGAGGCCGTGCTCTCCGATCCGTTCATCCTGCTGACCGACCAGAAGATCTCGAACATCCAGGACATGGTGCCGCTGCTCGAGACCATCATGAAGTCCGGCCGCCCGCTGTTCATCGTCGCTGAGGACGTCGAGGGCGAGGCTCTGGCCACCATCCTGCTGAACAAGCTGCGCGGCACGTTCAACTGCGTCGCCATCAAGGCCCCCGGCTTCGGCGATCGCCGCAAGCGCATCCTGGAGGACATCGCCGCCGTCACGGGTGCCCAGGTCATCGACAAGGACTTCGGCATGACGCTCGCCGACGCGAAGATCGAGATGCTCGGCACCGCCAAGACCGTCAAGGTTTCCAAGGACGCATCGCTGATCGTCGACGGCGCCGGCGACAAGCAGGCCATCGAGGACCGCATCAACCAGATCAAGAACGAGCTCGAGCGCGTCGACTCCGACTTCGATCGCGAGAAGCTGCAGGAGCGCCTGGCCAAGCTTTCCGGCGGCGTTGCCGTGCTGAAGGTCGGTGCCGCCACCGAGGCCGAGCTGAAGGAGAAGAAGTCCCGCATCGAGGACGCCCTGCAGGCCACGCGCGCTGCCGTTGAGGAAGGCATCGTCGCAGGTGGCGGCGTTGCTCTGATCAACGCCATCCCCGCGCTCGACGCGCTTGAGGTCACCGATGCCGACGAGAAGGTCGGCGTCGAGATCATCCGCAAGGCCATGGAGGCCCCGATGCGCGCCATCGCGCAGAACGCCGGCTTCGAGGGCTCTGTCATCGTTGACAAGGTGAAGAACATGCCGAAGGGCGAGGGCGTGAACTTCGCCGACGGCACCACCGGCAAGATGATCGACATGGGCGTGAACGACCCGGTCAAGGTCACCCGCACCGCGCTGCAGTCCGCAGCCTCCGTCGCCGCGTTGATCTTGATCACCGAGGCCACCATCAACGAGATTCCCAAGGAAAACGACGCCGCCGCGGCAGCCGCCGCAGCCGGTGCCGGCATGGGCATGATGTAATTTGAAGTTCCGCCTGCCTTGCGGCAGGCGGGCTTCGTCGACGCTGTGGGGCGCTCTGGCACCCGGCCTTCGCACGAACCCGCAGGTTTGCGTACGAAGTACGCGAAGCCCGCGTATTCCCGCGAATTCCGGGCACCAGAGCGCCCCTCGCTGACTTTAGCCTCATAACCTTCGGGTATTTTGCTTGCATTTCGAAGGGCTCGCGCAACCGCGCGGGCCCTTTTTGCCGCCTCGGCGGCGTTTTCTGTTTCTTGACCGTGAATTCATACGCGCTACGCACATTCCCCTTGTCCATCTTCTATAATTTCACATTCGACGTACAAGGTCGTTTGACCATTTGACAACGAAAGGGGTGCGAGTTCATGCCAAGGCTTCAGATCATGGATACCACCATCCGTGACGGCCAGCAAAGCTTATGGGCTACGCGCATGCCCATCGGCGACATGCTGCCCATCCTGCCGAAAATGGACCGCGTTGGGTATTGGGCTATCGAGGCATGGGGCGGCGCGACGTTCGACTCCTGCATGCGCTTTTTGGACGAGAACCCGTGGGACCGCCTGCGTTCCATCAACAGGGCGACGCCGAACACGCCGCTGTCTATGTTGACGCGCGGCCAGAACCTGGTCGGCTACAAACATTATTCGCGCGATATCGTTAACCACTTCATCAAGGCTTCCAAGCGCAACGGCGTTGACGTGTTCCGCGTGTTCGACGCGCTGAACGACATCCGGAACGTGATGGATACCGCCGAGGCCGTCAAGGAATGCGGCGGTCATTTCGAAGGTGCTATTTCCTACACCACTTCCCCTGTTCACACGCTTGATAGCTACTTGGAATACGCGCAGCAGCTTAAAGAGCTGGGCGCCGACTCCATCTGCGTGAAGGACATGGCCGGCCTTATGACCCCGTACCGCGCCGAGCGTATCGTGAAGGCGCTCAATGCGGAAATCGGCCTGCCGGTTCACCTGCACTGCCATTACGTCGGCGGCATGGCCCCGGCCAACTACATCAAGGCCGCCGAGGCCGGCGTCGCCATCGTGGACACCGCGTCGGCGCCGCTCGCGTTCGGCAATTCGCAGCCCGCGGTCGAGATGATCGCCGCCGCGCTGAAGGAAAGTCGTTACGACACGGGCTTCGACCTGGACCTTCTGTTCGAAATCGCCGAATATTGGGAAGAAGTGCGCAAGCGTAGCCATTACAAGCGCGGCGTATCGTCGCTCATGCACATGCAGGTGTACTCGCACCAGGTGCCCGGCGGCATGATGTCCAACCTCACCAGCCAGCTTGAGGTGCAAAATGCCCTCGACCGCCTGCCCGAGGTCATGAAGGAGATTCCGCGCGTGCGCGCCGAGGTCGGCTATCCGCCGCTTGTGACCCCGATGTCGCAGATCGTGGGCACGCAGGCCGTGTTCAACGTGCTCACCGGCAAGCGCTGGGGCGTTGTTTCCAAGGAGATGAAAGACTATATCTGCGGTTACTACGGCAAGGCGCCCGGCAAGATGGACCCCGAGATTGTGGCCAAGGTCGCCGGCACCTCGCAGATTCTGCCCGAGGATGTGGCCCCGTCAAGCCTGGTCACCACCACTTACGACGAGGTTGCCGAGGAAATCGGCGATCTTGCGCAAAGCGAGGAAGACGTTCTCATGTACGCGCTGTTCCCCAATGAGGCGCGCACGTTCCTGAGCAAGCACCGTGCATCTGAAAAGGTCGACTTCCTGATGCAGGAGGAGTCGAGCAATACCAAGGAGGAAGATTACGTGGATATCAACCAGATTCGCGAACTGGTTCGCGTCGCCGAGGAAAGCGGCGTCGGTGAGATCGTAGTTGAGGAAGAGGGCGCCCGCATCGCCGTGCGCATGCCTTCCGCCGTCGCGGCCCCGGCTCCGGCCGTCGCCGCAGCTCCCGCAGCTGCTCCGGTTGCCGCTGCCGCACCTGCCGCTGCCGCTCCGGCTGCGCCCGCCGCAGAGCCCGAGCATCCCGCCAACTGGATTGCCGTGAAGGCCCCGATGGTCGGTACCTTCTACACCTCTCCTGCGCCGGGCGAGCCCCCGTTCGTGAAGGTGGGCGACGAGGTTGCCGCCAACCAGACGCTGTGCATCGTCGAGGCCATGAAGCTGATGAACGAGATCACGGCCGAGGAAATGGGCACCGTCCGCGAGATCTGCCTGGAAGACGCCACCCCGGTCGAGTTCGGCACCGTCATGTTCTACATCGAGCCGCACGCTAAGACCCCGATCGCTTCGGAGCAGGCATAATGTTTAAGAAAGTCCTTATCGCCAATCGCGGCGAGGTGGCGCTGCGCGTCATGCGCGCTTGCAAGGAGCTAGGCGTGAAAACCGTCGCGGTGTACTCCACCGAGGACGAGAACACCTACCCGGTGCAGTACGCCGACGAAAAGGTGTGTATCGGCCCTGCTCAGGCCAACAAAAGCTATCTTGTCATGGCGAACATCATCGCCGCGGCCAAAAACACCGGCGCCGAGGCCATCCACCCCGGTTACGGCTTTCTGGCCGAAAACGCCGACTTCGCACGCGCCTGCGTCGACAACGACTTGGTGTTCATCGGCCCCGATGCCGAATGCATCGAGCGCATGGGCGACAAGTCCTCGGCCCGCGAGACCATGAAGTCCTGCGGCGTGCCGACCGTGCCCGGCTCCGACGGCTGCATCGATACCGTCGAGGAAGCGCGCGAGTTCGCCGATCGCGTGGGATACCCCGTGC
>CAVBPP010000176.1:0-5376 GCA_963597295.1 Paratractidigestivibacter sp.
GCATAGGACCTGCCGGCACGGGTAAGACCTATCTTGCCATGGCCATGGCGGTTGCCGCCATCAAGCGCAAAGAAGTCGGTCGCATCGTTCTGACCAGGCCCGTCGTCGAAGCGGGGGAGAACTTGGGTTTTCTCCCCGGGTCGCTCACCGAGAAGGTGGATCCGTACGTGCGCCCGCTTTACGATGCGCTGTTCGACATGGCCGACCACGAGCGCGCGATGCAGCTCATCGAGAGCAACGTCATCGAGATAGCGCCGCTCGCCTTCATGCGCGGCCGCACCTTGAACGATGCCTTCGTCATTCTCGACGAGGCGCAGAATACCACGCCCGAGCAGATGAAGATGTTCCTCACGCGCCTGGGCATCGGCTCGAAGATGGTCATCACCGGCGACGCGACGCAGCTTGACCTGCCGCGCGGAGTGTCGGGCCTCAAGGGCATCGAGGACATCCTTGAGGGCATCAAGGGCATTTCATTTTGCAAGCTTTCGGGCAAGGACGTCGTGCGTCATTCGCTCGTGTCGAAAATCGTTGCGGCATACGATCGGGCCGCGAAGTAACGTTCGAAAGGGAACACGGTGGAACTGCAGATCAACTACGACTATCGGGAAAGCGACCTCGTCGACCTTCCGTTGCATGAGCTTGCCTACTTCGTTTTGAAGCATCAGGAAAAACCCGAGAACACCGAGGTGTCGCTCACGTTCGTCGACGATGAGGAAATCGCGCGCCTGAACGAGACGTATCGCGGCATCGAAGGCCCGACCGACGTGCTGTCGTTCGAATGCGACGGCGTAGACGATGAGATGAGCGGCCTTGTCGGCGTTGAGGATGCCGAGGTGTTCGAGCTCGGCGACATCGTCATAGCGCCGGATGTGGCCGAGCGCCAAACGGCCCAGTTCGGCACTACCTTCGAGCAGGAGGTCAACCTGCTGTTCGTCCATGGACTGCTGCATCTGTGCGGCTACGATCATATCGTGGAAGAGGAAGCCCAGGTCATGGAGGCGCTTGAGGACGAAATCCTGAACGCCTGGTATGCGCGGTAACCCTATGAGCAGCGAAAACCCGAAAACCGATTTCACACGCACCGCCGATTCCAAGGCGGAGGGGCAGCGCTATTCCATCGTGAGCGCGTTCTCGAACGCTTGGCGCGGTCTGCGCGATGCCATGGGGGAGCGCAACCTGCGCATCGACGCCTGCTTCGCCGTCGTGGCCGTCGTGCTCGGCTTCGCCTTGCGCATCGACGTGCCCGGTTGGCTCGCCGTCGTCATCTGCATAGGCATGATGTTCGCGCTGGAAACGGTGAACACGGCGATCGAGGCCGTAGTCGATCTGGCCAGCCCCGGCTACCACGAGCTCGCCCGCAAGGCTAAGGACTGCGCTGCCGGCGCGGCGCTCGCCGGCGCCATCTGCTCGGCCGTAGTCGGCTGCATCGTCTACATCCCGCGCATCTTGGCGCTTTTCGGCATTTAACAGGCATTTGCTATTTGAAGGGTTAATTCATCATGGATCTTGACGCTTATTTCGGACACGCCGCCCCGCCTTCGGGCGAGGGCTTCCGCTCCGGCTTCGTCACCTTGGTCGGCCGTCCGAACGCAGGCAAATCCACCCTGCTCAACACCATCATGGGCAAAAAGATCGCCATCACGTCGAACACCGCGCAGACCACGCGCCACCGTTTCCGCGCCGTCTACACGCGCGACGATTTCCAGATGATCATCGTTGACACGCCCGGCCTGCATAAGCCCCACGACGCGCTCGGCGAGGAGCTGAACACCTCGGCGCTGAAGGCCCTCGAGGATGTTGACGTCATCGCGATGCTCATCGATGCGTCCAAGCCCGTCGGCCGCGGTGACGAATGGGTGGCGGCCCAGCTTGCCGGCCCGCACGCCAAGCATGCCAAGAAAATCTGCGTGCTTTCCAAATCCGACCTCGTTACGAAAGACGAACTGCATGCCCAGGCCGAATTGGCCCAGAAGCTCGCCCCATGGGATGCGATGGTGGGCCTTTCCTCTGAAAGCGGCTACAACGTCGATGCATTCATCGAGGAGGTCGAGGGCTTCCTGCCGGAAGGCCCGGCATGGTTCCCGGCCGATATGGAAACCGACCAGCCCATCGAGGTCATCGTCGCCGAGTTCATCCGCGAGAAGATCCTGCGTACTTTCCGCGACGAGGTGCCCCATGCCATCGGCGTCACCGTCGAGGACATGTCCTACGACAAGAAGAAGGACCTGAATCACATCCTCGCACGCATCTACGTCGAGCGTGACAGTCAGAAGGGCATCATCATCGGCAAGGGCGGGCAGTCCATTAAGCGCATCGGGCAGGAGGCCCGTGCCGACCTTGAACAGCTGCTCGGCACGCGCGTATACCTCGATCTGATGGTGAAGGTGAAGAAGAACTGGCGCCGCGATGCCACGCAGATTCGCCGTTTCGGCTACGGCGAGGGGCTCTAACGCGAGGTTTTCCCTCCACGATATTTTGTTGATTTCGGGCAAGGCGCGCGAGCCTTTCCTCATCGGCTAAAATCGCTTTTTGATTAAGTGATTTCAGTCGTAGGAGCCTGTCTTTCCATGATCTGCCCGAAATGCCATTCCGAGAATCGCGATGCCGCAAAGTTCTGCGACGAATGCGGTGCACGCCTTCCGCAGTCCGATACGCTCGCGAACCTGCCGACGCTCGTCGGCGAGCTTCCCGCCATCGAGCCGAGCTCTTCGGGCCGCGTCGTCGACTTGCCCCAGGTGGTTGCCGCTGCGGGGTCCGCGGCGGACGCAAAAGCAGATGAGGCGTTGGCGGAAAGTGTGGAAGACGAAGGTTTTACCGCGCAGGCTGCTGAAGAGCCTGCCGATTCGATTGTCGAAACTTCCGAATCCGTGATCGCCGATAGTTCGAAATCCCCTGACGAGGAAGACGGGGCGTCGGCTTGCGATGAGGCCCTCGATTCGTCTGAAGACTCATCCGCTGAAACCATCGACCCGGCCTCCGAAGAGTCCGACTTCGCCATTCCGGACTTCGACACGACCGACATCGAGGCGGCCGAGGCCAATGCGGAAAGCGTAATCGGCAAGTGGAACGAAATCGAGGGCGGCGAGGGCATCGCCGTCCAGTCGCAGAAGACCGGCGAGCTTGACGATGAGCGCCTTCGCCTGCTCGCGCTCGAGGCTTCGAAGACCTCGCTTTTGGACAAGTCCGAAGAGGGGAAGGTGCCCGCTGACCTTTCCGGCTTCGACGAATACCTGGTCGACTCCGACTACGTAAAGCCCGCTCCCGCATACCGCACAGGCGACACCATGCAGATGCTGCCCATCGCCGGCGCAGCCGCCGCCACGAGCGTTTCATTCGTTGCCCCTGACCCGAACTGCAAGAAGAAGCGCAAGCGCGACAAGAAGGCGGAGAAGGCGGCGCTTGCGGCGCAAAAATCAGCGGACGTGCAGAAGAAGTCGGCTGCTGACGAAACCGAAACCGAATCCGACTCAGCGAAAGCTAGCGACTCAAATGAGTCCGCTGCGAAAAAAACCGCGGATAAGAAATCTCTGTCCAAGGGTGCGAAACTCGGCATCGGTTTCGCCATCTTCGCAGTCGTGGCCTGCGCCATCGCCGCCGGCGTCACCTATCATTTCGAGGTGTGGGGCGGCAAGGTGGTGCCCGACGTGAGCGGCATGACGCAAACCGACGCAGCCTACCTGCTGCAGAACAAGGGCTTCACCGTCAGGTCGACCAAGGTGGCATCCGATTCCACCGAGGGCATCGTCCTTTTGATGGACCCGGGCGCGGGGTCGCGCCAAGCCGAGGGTTCCGAGATCGTCATTCACGTGTCCACCTCGCGAGTCGTGCCCGATGTGGTGGGCAAGACCGAAGATGAGGCGCGCGATCTGTTCAACGACAACGGCTTCACCAACGTCAATTTCGTGACCGAGAAGTCCGACGAGGCAGAGGGCAGCGTGCTTTCCGTCGAACCGGGAAGCGGCACGAAGGCCAAGGCCGCAACGTCCATCACGGTTACCGTCGCCGAGCCCTATAAGGTGCCCGATGTATCCGGTATGACCCCCGATGAGGCAGTTCAGGCTATCAACGACGCCGGCCTTACCGCGAAGAAAGCCTACGAATACAACGAGTCCGTATCTGCCGGCACGCTTCTGCGTGTTTCCCCCGAGGCGGAAAGCAAGGTGACGTCCGGCTCCGAAGTCACCGTGACGGTTTCCAAATCGCGCGCATCCGAGTTGCAGTCCGCCGCCTACACCTACCTTTCCGGCGCGGCGCTGCAGGCGACCGACGGCTCGACGTTCAACGTATCCAATGTCGACTGGGTGTCGTACCAGGGCAACAACACGGTCACGTTCGCCGCAACGGGGCGCGCCACCACGTCCGTTTCGGTGTTGGGCCAGACCATTTCCGTATCCGGCGACTCGAAGCAGGTCACGGGCACGCTCACCTTCGACGCGAACAATAGCGTGACCACCATATCGTTCAAGTAGCATCGGCGATGGCCGCACCCACCTACACAGCGCGCGTTCTGGTGCTTCGCAAGACGAAGCTCAAGGAAGCCGATCTGATCCTGACGATGCTTGCGGCCGATGGATCGCAGATTCGGGCGGTGGCCAAGGGCGCGCGCAAGCCCAAAAGCTCTTTCGCCTCGCGCCTCGAGCTCTTTTCCGTCGCCGATGTTCTGCTTGTGCGCGGCAAATCGCTCGATATCGTGAAGGAGGCACGCCTGATCGAGGGATTTTCGGGCGTGCGATCCTCCATCGAGAAGGCGGCGTGCGCATCTCCCGCGGTGGAACTTCTGGAAAAGGTGAGCGACCAGGGGCTGGAATACCCGAAGCTGTTCGATATGTCGCAGGCGGCGCTTCGAGCCCTTGAATCTACCGACGTCGCGCATTCGCCTGCCATCTGCGCCGGGCATTTGCTGAAATCGTTCGCGTTTACCGGGTTCGCCCCCACGTTCTCGCGCTGTTGTTTATGCTCTCGTGATATAGCTCGCGCCGGAGAAGCGCATTTCTCCCTGGAAAATGGCGGTGCGCAATGCGCAAGGTGCGCGACCTCCGATGCGATGCGCCTTCCAGCAACGCACATGGCCTGGGCCGATGCTCTTCTGTATTCGACGTTCTCGGACATTTCCGCCATGCCCTGCGATCAGGAGGGCGTCTTCGGCGCGCTGCGCATCGCGCAAAGCTGGGCTCGCTACCATGTCGGCTCGCGCATCAAGTCGCTCGAGTTCTTGTTTAGCTGCGGATTGTTCTAGCGTAGACGCTCAGAGCTCCCGCGGTATGCGATAATCGCCGCACAGAACGAGAGGAGTTTCATCATGTACACGTATAAAACCCGCGGCGTCTGCTCGCGCGCCATCAACATCGAACTTGACGGCGACAAGGTGTCCCAGGT
>CAVBPP010000177.1:0-5357 GCA_963597295.1 Paratractidigestivibacter sp.
CCGAGATCGACACGACCGTGTACTACCTGCCCTGCGCCCTCATCTACGAGAAGCCCGGTTTGATCTTGAATTCCGGCCGCTGGATCCAGTATCGTTTCCAGGCGTGCGAGCCGTGGGATCAGGCGAAGCCCGACTACGAGATGTGCGACCTGATCTGGACCGCCATCGTCGACTTGTACAAGAAGGAGGGCGGTGCGAACCCGGCGCCTATCCTGAACACGAAGTGGGATTACTACGTCGACGGCAAGATAGACCCGCGCCCGGTCGCTTGGGCCCTGAACGGCTATCGCTGCGCCGGTACGGAATGCAACACGAACTCCGCGAACCCGAAGGTCGACCTGCTCTCCGGCTACTCCGAGCTGGGTGCCGACGGCTCGACCGCTTGCGGCATGTGGGTTTACTCCGGCATGTGGAACAACAACGAGGCGCCGCTCGACCCCGCCGAGCAGCCCTGCGCACGCCGCGACCTGTCCGACCCGTCGGGCCTGGGCCTGTACCCGAAATGGTCTTTCTCGTGGCCGAGCAACCGCCGCATCCTGTACAACCGCGCATCCGCCGACATGAAGGGCCAGCCCTGGAACGAGGCTCGCGCGCTGTGCAAGTGGGAGAACGGCAAATGGACGCTCAACGACAACGCCGACTTCGTCGCCACGAAGAACGGCCAGCCCGTCGAGCCGGACAACAAGGCCTTCTTCATGACGTGGGAGCAGAACGCCCGCCTGATCAGCTACGGCATGGTCGACGCGCCGATGCCCGAGCACTACGAGCCCTTCGAGAGCCCGCTTTCGGAGAACATCATGAACGGCAGCCTGTCGAACCCCTGCATCAAGTTCACCACCAACAAATCGACCGCGCACGCCGACTACAAGGAATTCCCGATCGTGGCCACAACCTATTCGGTTACCGAGCATTGGCAGACCGGCGGTCAGACGCGCATGTGCCCGGCGCTCATCGAGTCGATGCCGGCGCAGTTCATCGAGATGTCTGAGGAGCTCGCAAGCGAGAAGGGCATCAAGAGCGGCGAGATGGTGCACGTGTGGAACAACCGCGGATCGGTCAAGATTCCGGCCGTGGTGACCAAGCGCATGAGTCCGCTGACCGTCAACGGCGAGAAGCGCCATTTGGTCGGCATGACGCACCATTACAGCTGGGCCGGCGCATACGGCACCGACAGCAGCACCGTCAACGACCTGACCCCGAACGTGGGCGACCCGAATTCCTACATTCCGGAATACAAGGCGTTCCTCGTGAACATCGAGAAGGCATAAGGGGGAATAACATATGTCAGAGAAAGCTATTCTGTTCGATTCCTCCATGTGCACGGCCTGCAAGGGCTGCCAGGTGGCGTGCAAGTGCTGGAACAACCTGCCCAGCCCGACCGAGCTGAACGCTTGCGCGAGCTCGTTCACGGGCACGTACCAGAACCCGGCGGACATCAACGGCACGACGCGCCTGATCATCACGTTCAACGAGCTGGCCGGCAACGACACCTGCTCGACCAAGCCCATTTCCTGGGCGTTCGGCCGCCGAAGCTGCCAGCACTGCGACAACGCCCCGTGCGTGGCCGTGTGCCCGCACGGCGCCCTCAAGCAGGATGCAGATACCGGGTTCGTGTCGGTTGACCAGGACCAATGCGTCGGCTGCAAGTACTGCTCGAGCGCATGCCCCTTCGACGTGCCCCGCTACGACGGCGGAAGCGCGCTGCTCGACAAGGTGGTCATCCAGAAGTGCACGGGTTGCCTGGACCGCGTCGAGCACGGCATGAAGCCCGCCTGCGTGTCCACCTGCCAGCCCCAGGCGCTGCAGTTCGGCGACCGCGACGAGATGGTCAAGAAGGCCAACGAGCGCGTCGCGTGGCTGAAGGAAAAGGGCTACAGCAAGGCTTGCGTAGCCGGCAACGACGACGATTACAAGACGCACGTCATCCACGTGCTGAAGTACGGTCACGAGGCGCATGGCGTCGTCGAGCACCCGTCCGTGCCCGCAAACGTCGCCATGACGCAGGTGATGAAGCCCATCACCGGAGCGCTCACGGGGCTTACCGTCGTGGGTTTGGCGGCGATGTTCGGCCTTGGCGTCGGCTACAAGCGCAGCAAGCTCGCCTACAACGCCGAGACTGAAAACACGCTCGACGTCGATACCGGCGAGGTGGTCAAGCACGGCGACGGCCCCGACGAGAAGAGCGTCAAAGAGCACATCACCGAGAATCTTCCCATCGGCCATAAGGAGGGGAAATAATGAGCGAGAGCATTAAGGTTTCTCCTGAGGTCGCAGCGGCCGACCAGGAGTTTCTGAAGAAGAACGCCCAGGGCGGCGAACGCCGTATCGTCCGCCACTCCAAGCAGGCGCGCTGGACGCACGGCATCACCGTCATCGCCTGCATCCTGCTGTGCATCTCGGGGCTGTTCGTGTTCGTGCCTCCGCTGGGGCAGGCCATCGGCACCGATGCGGTCTTCGGCATCCGCATGTCGCATCGCGTGCTCGGTTTGATCTTCGTGCTGGTTCCGATCGTGAGCGCCATCGCAGCGCCCAAGGGCGTGGCGCACGTGTTCAAGAACCTTTTCGCGAAGTGGAATTCCGACGACAAAAAGTGGATGGTCCTGTTCTTCCCGTACCTGTTCATGGCCAAGTGGGTGCACATGCCCGACCAGGACGAGGTCAAGAGCGGCCAGCGCTTTGCCGACGGCATGCTGTGGCTTGCGGGGGCGCTCATGGGCGTGACCGGCATTCTGCTGCTGATCGGCTCGACCGTTTGCAGCTTCGGCAACGCCTATGGCATTATCCTGTGGCTGCACGACCTGGGCTTTCTGCTCATCGCCGTGTTCGGCCTGGCGCATATCTTCCTGGGCGCCGGCATTTTCCAGCCCTACCGCGGCACGCATCGCCTGATGTTCGGCGACGGCACCGTCAGCGAGTCCGACGCCCTGTACCATTGGGGTCACTGGGCGCGCAAAGAGCTGACCAGCGGCGAGAAGGTTATCCGCAAGTAGCGCATCCCTGAGATTTTCGCGCTTGAGAGGCGTCCGTGCGATCGCACGGACGCCTTTTTCATATGCGAGAGGTTGCGATGCCGGGTGTGCGGTCACGTGTCCGGTTCGCCGGTGCGGGCGAACCCGCAGGTTTCGGGGTGTTTCGGTGGGGAGTTCAACCGATTCGTAACGGCGCGGCGACCGGGACGGTTTCGGTGCTAAAGTCATTCGGTTGCAAATTTCGTACGTTGAGCTTTCGCGCCATGGGGGCGGTCTATGAGAATCTTCAAATACCTGGCAGGTCATAAGCTGGCGGTGGTCGCCATCGTGTGCCTGTTGGCGGTGCAGGCGCTATGCGACCTGTCGTTGCCGACGTTCACGTCGGATATCGTGGATGTGGGCATTCAGCAATCGGGCATCGAGGACGTGTCGACGACGGAGCTTTCCTGTCGCACGCACGATTTGGTGGCGATGATGGTCGCGGACGACAAGCAAGACCTGTTCGCCAGCTCGTATGCGGAAAACGCTTCCGGCGCCTACGACCTGACCGACGCGGGCCGCGAAAACCGCGCCGCGCTCAACGATGCCATGGCGCTGCCGATGGTGGTCGTGCATTACGCCGACCAGCTTTCGGATGTTAACCTTGACCAGGTGCAGCAGGCGTACACGGCCGGCATGCTGCAGAAGTCGGACATAGAATCCATGCTGACCCAGGCACGCTCCCAGATGGGGGACATGGCCGACAGCATCATCTCCCAGCAGGGCCTTGCTGCGGCGAAGGCCGAATATGAGCAGCTTGGCTACAACCTGAACGACATGCAGGTGAGCTACCTGATGCAGACCGGCGGCAAGATGCTCGCGCTCGCGTCGCTGGGCATGTTGGTGGCCATCGTCATGGGCGCGCTCGCGTCTGTCGTGGGCGCTCGCATCGGGCGCGACCTGCGCGGCAAGCTGTTCAGCAAGGTGGTCAGCTTCTCCGATGCCGAGGTGCAGTCGTTCAGCGCAGCGTCTCTGATCACGCGCGCGACCAATGACGTGACGCAGGTGCAGACCATGTCCGTCATGCTGCTGCGCATGGTGCTGTTCGCGCCCATTATGGCCATCGGCGGCATCATCATGATGGCGCGCACCGACATATCCATGGGCTGGATCGTCATCGTGGCCGTGGTGGTCATCGGCATCATATTGGCCGTGCTCATGAAGGTGGCGCTGCCGAAGTTCAAGATCATGCAGCAGCTGATCGATCGCGTGAACCTGGTATCGCGCGAAACGCTCACGGGCCTCGCGGTCATTCGCGCCTTCGGCCGCGAGGGCTTCGAGGAGCAGCGCTTCGACGCGGCGAACCTTCGTCTGATGAAGACTCAGCTGTTCACCAATCGCGTGATGACGTTCATGATGCCCGCGATGATGCTGATCATGAACGCGGTGTCCGTGGCCATCATCTGGTTCGGCGGACACGCCGTGGATGCGGGTCAGCTGCAGACGGGCGACCTGATCGCGTTCATCACGTATTCGATGGTCATCATCATGGGCTTTTTGAGCATCGGAATGCTCTCCATCATGCTGCCGCGCGCCGATGTGGCCGCGCAGCGCATCGACGAGGTGCTGGCCTGCGAGCCTTCCATTTCCGACCCCGCCTCTGGGGCTTCCTCTGATGGCGAGCTAGCGGCATCCGCTAGCGCTTCCGCGGGCGCAACCATCGCCTTCAACGACGTCTGCTTCGCCTATGCGGAAGGCGCCGAGAACGTGCTCGACCATGTGAGCTTCACGGCGGAAGCGGGCAAGACCTGCGCCATCATCGGTTCGACCGGATCGGGTAAGTCCACCGTCATCAAGCTGATGGAGCGCTTCTACGACGTCACCTCGGGCAGCGTCACCGTCGACGGCGTGGACGTGCGTACTGTGAGCCAGCAGGCCCTGCGGGCGCAGTTCGGCTACGTTCCGCAGAAGTCGTTCCTGTTCAGCGGCACTATCGAAAGCAACATCTGCTACGGCGAGGACGAATCGGATGCCGTGCGTGCAGCCACCGCGGCCGATATCGCCCAGGCGGTGGATTTCATCTCCGAGAAGCCCGAGGGAATGGAAAGCCCCATCGCGCAGGGCGGCACGAACGTCTCGGGCGGCCAGCGCCAGCGCCTGGCAATTGCCCGCGCGCTCGCCACCGACGCCCGCGCGTACCTGTTCGACGACAGCTTCAGCGCGCTCGATTACAAGACCGACGTGGCGCTTCGCCATGCGCTGGCCGAGAAGCTCGGCGGCAAAACGATCGTCATCGTCGCATCGCGCATCGCCACCGTGCTGCATGCCGACAACATCGTCGTGCTCGACGAGGGCCGCGTCGTCGGTCAGGGCACGCACGAGCAGCTGATGGAATCATGCGAGGAATAC
>CAVBPP010000178.1:0-5337 GCA_963597295.1 Paratractidigestivibacter sp.
GTCGCCATGTCGCCGTCGGCCACCGTCTGGTCGGCGACGTCGGAGCCGCCGGCGCTATCGAACGTCACGGTATGGGCGGAGGCGGGCTCGGGCGATGCCGACCAATGGGCGCACAGCACCAGGTCGGAGGTCACCGGCGTCGTGAAGTCATACGCGTCGCCGGCCTCCGTGAACCAGCCCTCGAAGGCGTGGTCCTTCCAGGTGGGCGCCTCGGGCTGGGCGGCCGCATCGCCGTCGGCGACGGTCTGGGCGGCCACGGCGCTGCCGCCGGCGCTGTCGAAGATGACGATGTGGGCGGCGGGGGCCTCGCCGCTCGCGGTCCAGTGCGCGTAGAGCGTGAAGCTGGAGTTCACGGCCGCGGAGAAGTCGTACGGCTCGCCGCCCTCGGTGAACCAGCCCCCGAACTCGAAGCCCTCGAGCGCGGGGTCGGCGGGCCTCTCGGCGGCTTCGCCCGCCGCGACGGTCTGGCTGTCAACCGCGGAGCCGCCGGCGGAATCGAACGTCACCGTGTAGGCGGAGGCGGGCTCGGGCGCCTTTGACCAGTGCGCGTACAGCCTGAGGTCGGCCGTCACGGGCGAGGAGAAGTCGTAGGCCGCGCCGTTTTCCAGATACCAGCCCTCGAAGGCGTAGCCCTCGCGCGCGGGGTCCGCGGGCCTCGTGGCCGTGCCGCCGGCGGAAACCGTCTGCGCGGCCACGGCGCTGCCGCCCGCGGAGTCGAACACCACGGTGAACGCGGAGGCGGGCTCGGGCGTCGCGGACCAGTGCGCGTACAGGGCGACGTCGGAGGTCACCGGCTTGGCGAAGTCGTATTTGCTGCCGCTGGCGTCGGCCCAGTATTCGAACGTGAAGCCCGCCATCACGGGCGCGCCGGGATCGTCGGCGGCGAACCCGTCGGCGACGATCTGGCCCGCGATGGCGCTGCCGCCGGCGGCGTCGAACGTCACCGTATGCGCGACGATGGGCTCGGGCGATACGGCCGACCAAGAAGCATAAAGCTTGACGTCCGAGGTCACGGGCGCGGAGAAGTCGTAGGCCGCGCCGTCTTCCAGGCACCAGCCCTGGAAGACGAAGCCGTCGAGCGTCGGGTCGGCGGGCCTTTCGGCCTTGCCGCCGCTGGCCACCGTCTGGCTGGCCACGGCCGTGCCGCCTGCGGTATCGAACGTCACCAAGCAGGCCGTGGCGGGGTCGGCGCTCGCGGTCCAGTGGGCGTAGAGCGCGACGTCGGAATGGACGGCCGCGCTGAAGTCGTATTTGTTGCCATCGGCATCGGCCCAGTATTCGAACGTGAAGCCCGCCATCGTCGGGGCCTCGGGCTGCGCGGCGCATTGCCCGCCGACGACCCTCTGGCTTTCAACGGCGCTGCCGCCGGCGGTATCGAACGTCACGGTGTGCTCGATGCCGTAGGCGAACTCGGCGACGTCGCTCGCGGCCATGCCCTCGCGGTAGGCGCGCGCCTTCACCGTGGCGGTGTCGGAGACCGCGATGGGGCTGCCGTCGTATACGGCGCTCTTCTCGGTGGGATCTGTGCCGTCGGTGGTGTAGCGGATCGTGGCTCCGGGCGTGGCGCACTCGAGCTCCACTTGCTGGGCATCCCCGTAGGTGCCGGCCGCGGGCGTCGCCGTCGGGGCGGCCGCCTTCTCGGCGGCGGCCACGTTGATGGTCGCGGTGACGGTCTTGGGCGCGGCGGAGGAGTCGACGCCGGCGGGGTAGCTCACGGTGCCCGTCACGGCGAGGGTCTGCGCGGAGAGGTTCCTCTCGAAGCCCTTCACCTCGCCCCACTCGACGTCGGCCAGGCCGGTCTCGCCGCATTCGTAGGTCACCTGCACCTGGCTGGGCAGGCCCCAGCTCGCCGTGCGGCCGGCGTCGGCGGTCTCCTGGTAGGCGTTGGCGTCCTCGTAGGGCAGGCTCACGGGGGAGATGTCCGCGACCTTGCTCACCTTCAAGCCCGCGGTGGCCGGGAAGGCCACGCTCAGGCTGCGGCCGCTTTCGGCGACCGATTCGTAAACCGAGGCGCCCTCGACGGCCTCGCCGTTCAGCGTGAGCTTCACGTCGTCGGCCAGCACGTATTCGGCGCTGCCGTCGCCCGACTTCCACTGCAGGTGCGCGCTGTAGGCCGTGCCATGCGCCGCGGTGCCGTCGCTCTCGGCCGCGGGCGACCAGGATATCCTGGCGTCGTCCGCGAAGCAGCCCGCGATCTCGTGGGCCTCCTCGCCGCCGCCCACGGTGACCTTCACCGAGCCGGCGCCCTCCGCCAGCGCTTTATGGGGAACGGGGGCGTCGATGCCCAGGTCGATCGAGGAGATGACGGGGATGTAGACCGCCCTGATCTTCCCGCTCAGGTCCTGCGAGAAGCTGCGGATGGTGAGCGTGCTGGAATTCAGGTCCGTGCCCGCGGGCGCGCCGTCCCACTCCCAGTGCGAGAAGATGCGGCCTTCCTGCGCGGGCGCGGCGATGGTCGCCTTCTGCCCCAGGTCGCCCGTGGCGGTGAAGCTCTTCGTCCAAGGCGTCGTGCCCTCGTAGAGGCCCGTGTCGGTGCAGTCGACGGTGATCTCCTTGTTCACGGTGTCGTCAAGGTAGTAGGTGCCGGTCACCTCCCGCGACGTGAGCGTGGTGCCGCCGACGGCCTTCTCGGCCCACACGACGATGTCGCGCTGCACGATCTCGTTCGACTTGCCCTGGAGCCTGATCTCGCCGTTGTTGGCGAGCTGCGCGTCGCCCCATGTGCCGTCGTCGTTCTTCACCTTGTACTTGACGGAGGCGCCCGTCGTGATGCAGCTCGCGTTGACCGTGAGCACCAGGTTGTCGTCCAGGCGGGTCTCGCCCGAGTACTTGTTGTAGGTGGAGACGCCGCCGGCCGGCGAGAGCTGCGGCGTGCCCACGACCCCGGCGCTGTTCACGGTGATCTCGACCGTCACGGTCCTCTTCTCGATGCCCGGAACGGCCGGATTCTCCTTCAGGGGGAGCTCCATGTTGAGAAGGATGGTGCTGCCCTCGGGGTTCTTGACGTGGCCGCTGGAATCGAGCAGGCCGTCGGGCCAGTTGATCCGCCCGGTCGTGTCGGTGTCGACGACCACGGAGCTGCCGTCCTCCAGATGCACGGTGGCCTTGCTCGGCAGCGACTTCTCAAGCTCACGTGCGCTGGTGCCCACGGGGGCGATCATGTACGTCTTCGCGATGGCCTTGACGGCCGGCTTGGCCGTGGTGTACTGCCAGGATTGGACCGTCAGCGTGCCGGTGCTTTCCGAGACGGTCGCGCTCGACGAGCTCTGCGATTCGCCGGACATCAAGACGGCTACGTCCTGGCGAGAGATGGACTTGGAGAACGCGACGCCGTTGTAGCGCTGCTTCTGGATGCTGAATTCCGCGACGTAGGCGGTGTCGTACTTCGCCTTGCCCGTGGCCTGCGTCTTGTTGCCGTTGGCGTCGACCTCGTACCAGGTGACGGCAATGTTGGGAATCTCCTCGGAGGGGCCGCTGCCCGAATCGGTGCGCTGGAACGTCGCCTCGGTGGGCAGGTCTTGCCCGGGCACGGGCTTCTCGACCGTGAACTTGCCGCTCGTGATGGCATCGGCGTACACCGCGCTCACGGAAACGTCGTTCTGCGGCATGGCGAAGGACAGGGTCGAGCCGTATTTGGTCTTGTCGTTGATGTAGTTCTCAATGGGGTAAAGGCCCGTTGTGTGCTCGGCATCCCAATACCAGAACACCTTGTCGGCGTCGGAGGTGTTGCCGTTTACGGTGATGGCCTCGTCGTACTTGTATTGGCCCAGCACGGTGCCGCCAAAGTTCAGCGTGTACTTCTTGTCGGCCGTCTTGCGCTGCCACAGGTCGCCGCCCGCGTCGGTGCCGTGGGACACCTCGTAGCCTTCCAAGTCGATGAAGTAGGTGTTGGCGGAGTACGTGGCGATGTTCTTGCCGAAGCGGCGCTCGCCATCCTGGCTTAGGCGCACGCCGATCTTCGAGCCGGCGTCCACGCCGCCCGTGACGTATGCGCTGGTGAAAGGCGTGTCTTCCAGGAAAAGGTCGTCTTTGCTGCCGTCTTCGCCGCGCGTGTTGTTTATGATGGTCGTTTTGCCGATGATCTTCATGTCGTGCTCGCTGTCCACGAAGACGCCGCCGCCCTCTTTGCTGCCATCGCAAACGTTATCGGTGATGGTGCAGCTTTCAAGGCTGACGTTGTTGGCAGACGAGTAAACGCCGCCGCCGGCGCCATAGCTCTGGTTTCCCCTGACGGTGCAGTCGGTTACGCGCGTCCAATTCTGGTTCAGGTAAATGCCGCCGCCGCCATATCGGGAGTAGTTGTTTATGACGTTGATGCCCTGCAGCGTGCCTTCGCACGTGTGCCACCTGCAGTGCGCGACGTAGATGCCGCCGCCGAGGCCGTAATCGCCATAGTCCGTGGCGTGGTTGTCCGCGATCATGCCGGTTTTATCCGAGGAGTAAATGCCGAAGTAGGAATAGTCGAAATAGACGCCGCCGCCGCTTTTGCCAGCATAGTTTCCCGAGATGGCGGCGTTGTTCGTCATGTGGATACGCGTGGCGCTTGCCGCGGAATAGACGCCGCCGCCACTTCCCGAGGCGTAGTTGTCGGAGATCTTGCTGTTGTCCATGTTGATGGTCGCGTCGTCGCCGTCGACGGAGACGCCGCCGTACTCTCCGCGGCAAGCTTCGATGCTGGCGCCGTTTTTCATGTTGAGGGTGCAGTTTTTCTTGATTTCAAGACCGCCTACGATTCTGCCTTGGTTGCCCGCAATCGCCACGTTGTCGAGCGTGAGCGTGGAGGACCCGATCATCCGCACGCCGCCTGCGTAATTGGTGTTTCCGCCCGTGACCAGGCCGCCGGTCTGAATGGTGCGGGTTTGCTTTTTGCCGCTTTCAGCATCGTAACCTTCGTAGGTGAACGTGCTGTTCGTGGCGGACTGCAGCGTAAGGTTCGAGCCCTCTTCCATGACGATTATCGCTTCGTCGGTGTTTGACTTGGTCATGCGAAGAGCATGGCCGTTCATGTCTATGGTGAGGGTTTTGCCGCTGGGAATCTTGACTTTGGAGGTCACTTCCCAATCGCGCGCCATGTAGATGGTTTTGCCCGAATAGCCCGCCTGCATCGCTTCCTCGATGGAGGTGTAGTACGTGCGGGCGCTGCCCTCGCCGGAGTAGGCGACGATGTTGCCGCTATCGGCGGCGAACGCATGCGCGGGGAACAGGGCGCATACGGCCGCGACCAGCGCGAATAGGCAGAGAATTTTGGTTAGTAGCGAGATTTTACTTGGCTGCGAGCTCATCTTTTCCATGGTGGGCTTCCCTCTTGATTCCAGGCGTTTTCACTAATGCGTGAAA
>CAVBPP010000179.1:0-5205 GCA_963597295.1 Paratractidigestivibacter sp.
TCTCATGCTGCAGGCAGACAAGGCCGTAATGGCTGGCGAGGAGACGCATCTTCTCCATCGTGAGGAGGTTCTCGTCGATGGCGCGGTTGCTCTGCGCGAAGATGGGCGCAAGCTCGTGCTGAGCCGGTGCAACCTCGTTATGCTTCGTGTGCGCCGAAATGCCGAGCTTCCACAGCTCGTCGTCGAGCTCCTTCATGAACTCGTTCACGGACGGGCGGATGGCGCCGAAGTAGTGCTCTTCAAGCTCCTGGCCCTTAAGCGGCGCGTAGCCGAACAGCGTGCGGCCGGTCATGATCAGGTCGGTGCGCTCAGCGTAGTCCTTCTCGCTGATCAGGAAGTACTCCTGCTCGGCGCCGACGGTGGTCACGACGCGCTCGGGCTTGTCGCCGAACAGCGCCAGCACGCGCTTGGCCTGCTCGTCGATGGCGCTCATGGAACGCAGCAGCGGGGTCTTCTTGTCAAGCGCCTCGCCGGTGTAGCTGCAGAAGGCCGTGGGGATGCACAGCACCTCGTCCTTGATGAACGCGTAGCTGGTCGGGTCCCAAGCGGTGTAGCCGCGAGCCTCGAAGGTGGCGCGCAGACCGCCGGAGGGGAAGCTGGATGCGTCGGGCTCGCCCTGGATCAGCTCTTTGCCGCTGAACGACATGATGGCGCGGCCGTCTCCGGTCGGATCAAGGAAGCTGTCGTGCTTCTCGGACGTGATGCCGGACAGGGGCTGGAACCAGTGCGTGTAGTGCGTGGCGCCCTGCTCGATGGCCCATTCCTTCATGGCGTGGGCAACCACGTTGGCCACCTCAAGGTTCAGAGGCGCACCGTTCTTGATGGTCTTCATCAGCTCTTTGAACGTGGCAGATGGCAGGCGCTCCTGCATCGTGTGCTCGTTAAATACCATCGAGCCGTAAATCTCTGGGATCTTGGACATACGCGTGAGCTCCTTCGTTGTTGCCGTCCTAAGACGATGACCGACGCGTCCGACGTGCGAACGGGCGTTTTGCCTATTCGCATACCATATCATCTTGGCCGCGAGTTGCATTCGTCAACTTAATGAAACTCAAGGTACCGGTCGAATGTTTCCGGTTGTTTTCACGAAACGAAACGTTCTGTTTCGGTTGGCAGGCGAAAGGGGGCGGCAGGACGCGACGTAGCAGCCGCCGGACGCGAGGCGGGGCAAGTAAGGAGCAGACGCCAAAACCCTCGGCAAAATCATGCCAACTTCCGCGGCTGTGTCTACGAACAGGAGATATAGGCGACGCGGGATGGCGAGCAGGGACGGTTGGCAGGACAGCGCTCGCTACTCCCCTAGCCCGTACGCAATCACGTCACCCCAGTGGCGGCGGATGGCTATTTGCGCCGTCAAGGTCTCCGGGTTGTACACGATGGACCACTGGGTGTTGCTGGTGATATCCGCCGGATTCGGATCCTGCGCTACCGCGCGCAAGCAACGCCAGGCCGCTTCGTCGCCGTAGTTGCCAGTCTCTTCGCCAAGCACCTTCAGCGCTTTGTCGTAGCGCTCGCGGCCGTGACCGTAGTGGCCGTTCTTCTGATTGGGCAGCACCTTGTCCTTGTGCATAATGTAGAAGTTGGTAGCGACATGCGTTTTGGTCGCCACCATCTTGCGACCAGGCGAATCGCAGTCGTATTCCACGATCCAGCCATCGCCCGTGGCGTCGGTGATGTAGAAGTGGTAATCGCGCCCGCTCGATGCGAACATGTCATAACTATTCAGCAGCTCAACAGCTTCCACAGCCGTCGCCGCGCGGTCGAGCACCAGGCGGATAGCAAGCGAGGTGCAAATCATCGGCTTGCCGGTTTGTTGGAACACCGGGTCGCTGTCCAAGGTAAGCACCGCAATGCAAACGCCCTTTTCGTTCATACCGTCAAGGCAAACGAACGGCGCAAGCAGGCAGGCCGCCTTCTTAGCCAGACTCTTCTGCGGGTCGTTCACGGAAAGGTTGTCGAGCGCCGCTGTTGCCACCGAACGATATCCGCTCTTCGGCGTACAGCGCACAATCATCGCCGACGTATCACGGGCGAAATCGTAGCTACGGCCCATGCGCACGCCATGTTCGGTCTCTTTCATGGTGAACGCCGTGCAGCCATAATGGGGCGCCTTGATTTTCACGGGTACCAAGGGCAGCGCCGCCTTCGCAAACGCGTCGATCATCGATTGGTCGTCATGAATGCCGCTGGCGATTATCGCGTCTAGGTCGTACCCGTAGCGCACATCCATGCTGTATAAGCCGTATCCATCAGGGTAGCCAGCAAGCTTCTTAATGCTGGCAATGGTTCGCCGACGAGATGCCGAAAGCCCCGCCGCAACCCCTGCGCCAGCACAAACAGCGGCGCCCGCGACTCCGGCAACAGCATACGGAAGAAACTTCTTCATTTTCAGCACCTCCAATATCGAGCGGATGAATCCCAGCAATCAAAACTAGCCACCCGCAAATAAAAGCAAGATCAAAGGCTCTTACTCCCAGTTAGGCTCAATCACCCCATAGGCCAAGTAATTGAAATCTGTATGCTTGCAACTCGTGGACACTTTCCATTTTGAGCAATCCAATTGCAGACTATGACAGAATTCGAACATGAAGCTCATATCGGCAACAGACGAGGTGTCGAACGAATCCGGGAGGTCAAGGGATGCCAGCGAGTAGCAACCGCTGAACATTGATTCCATCGAGACGACTTTTGAGGTATTGAACGAGTCGGAAAGCGTTAAAATTTCAAGCTCACCGCAATGATTAAACATGCCCCACATTTCGGTAACCGATGAGGTATCAAGGCCAGTTAGATCGATGCTGGTGACTTCGGAAAAACCCTGAAACCAGTATGATGTCTGCCTGGGCTTGATGCCCTCGTCAACGACCTTCACGCTTTCAACCAAATCTTGGCAACCATCAAAGGGGCGGTTATGGTCACTTTCGATGCCCGTGTAAGCCTTTGTCACCTTTTTCCCCTCGAACGTGCTGCCCTCGCTAGGCACGGTCGCGCGTTTGTAAAGGTAGAGGCTGTTGTCGTCCGCCGAATACACAGCGAAGGCGGTTTTCTGCTTCTCCGTGACGCTTACTGTGAAGGCGAGCACGTTGTAGTTGTCCTGATCGTTGGGGGTGAAGATGACGTTAGCCTGATGGGTTCCCTCGCTGTAGGTTTTCGTGGGGGTTTCCCAAGTGTACGTTCCGTTCGTGCAGGTAGGCAGGTCAATCGTCTGCAGCTTGTCGCCCACTGCGATGGTGTAGCTACCTTCCAGCGTAGCACTCGGAGTTGGGTTGGCTTTCTTGATAGTGAATTCCGCGGTTGCGGCGTATGCGGGAAGGAGATAATTCGTGTCGCTAAGTCCCGTTGCCGTAGCGGTATAGGTGCCGGCATTCGTCTGGGCGCCGTCGACAGTCGCCGTTACCGTCTCGCCGGCTACCGCATTGGCAACCTTGGCGGTAGGCGCGTGAGGCTGACCGTCGTAGGTCACGCTCAGACCGTCCCATTCAAGTTCAGCCTCGATCGGGAGGATGTTGCCGACAAGCCTGCCGGCGACAACATTCTGAATTTCGTAATTTTCCGCTGTTGCCCCCGTCAGCTGGACATTCGATACGTACACCATGCAGCTTCCCGCGCTCGGGAAATCGAAATTAGCATCCTGGGTAACGCCAAGATCTTCGCCGGCGACAAGGCCTTCAAGAACAGCAGCGCCCGACAGTTCCGCTTTCGTAGTGCCGTCGTAAACCTTGTCGACAACGGAAACGGCGTCGTTGTATCGTGCCGTCACCTCGCGCTTGTTGACCCTCAGAGCGCCCGCATGCTTTTCGATGTTGGCGAAGTACTCGGTGGCGTTTTTGCCGTCGGGGTCAAGAATCGCGAATTCGGCCACGGTGTTTGCGCTGGTGCCGGCATCTGTTTGGGAACCGGCGGTCGTCGCGGAATAAGTGAAACCTTCGGGAAGCCCAGCTACCGTGACCTCACCAAAAGTCAGAGCGCTTCCGTCGTAGGTCTTTTCGGCGCTGCCGGCAGTGACGTCGATTTTCGCAGCGTTTGCTGTCACCTCGAGCGTGCCGACGGCCTCGCTGATGGTGTAATTTGCCTGCTTCGCGGTGCCGTTCCAGCTGATGGCGTAGCTGTTGTTGGACGAGCCGACTCCAGTCTGGCTGCCGGTCGTTGCGAACTCGGCCGTCTCGCCGTTCACGAAACCTTCGATGGATCCCGCCGACGTAAGGGCCGCGCCGTCGTACTGCTTCTGCGCGCTGGGCGTCGTAACGGTAAGCGTCGCGGGGGCGATCTTGAACTCGTAGGTCTTCTGGCCCGTGTAGTTGCTCTTGCCCGCCACGGTGACGGTGCCCATGCCGGCGTTGACATTCTCGCCGTAGGTCACCTCGTAATCGACACCCTCGACGTATTCGTCGCTGACTACCGCAGGCTTAATTTGCGTTCCGTCGTAAGTCGTATCCGTGGCGCTAACGGAAATATCTTCGAAGTCGAGGTTCGTGCTGGTCACGGAAACTTCGAACCTCAACTCAAGCGTACCGCCGTTTTCCTTCAGCTTGGAAAGCACTGCCGCCGGAATGGTCTTGCCATCCCATTCGCCCGTAGCTTGTTCCGCAGCCTTAATCACCTGATCAGTCTCTATGTTCGCGCTCCAGCCCGAAAGCTCGCTGGGCGCGGTGACCTTCGCGAGGATGATGTCCTCACCCGAAGCGTTCGCTATCGCGATATCTGAGCTTACGACGTTGCCGCTTTCGTCAACCGTGACGCTACTTGTTGCGGTAACGCCCGACAGCGAGCCTTCCGCAAATGCCGTCGACTTGGCGAAATACATGCCAAAGCACAAGCATGCAGCCAACAGCGCTGCGACCATCGCCGCCAGGGCGCTTTTTGCCGAGATTGCGTTTCCGCAACCGTCGGTATGCTTGGCATGCGCAGCCGAAGGCGCCACCGACGAGGTCGTTTGCGCAGCTCGCATCCGCATGAACACGAATACCGCCGCAACCAGCAAAGCAATCACTCCAGCAATAAGCCACGACACGGGGTCGCCGGTAACGGGCGCCGAACTAGCCGCGGCCACGGTTGTCGTGGCGGCCGAAGTTGTCGCTGTCGGCGTTGTCGCTACAGCAGGCGTCTGCTGCAACGTGATGGTCATGACGCCTTCCACCACCTGCGCGTTTTCGGCCGCAAAAGCAGCTTGCGGAAGGCAAGCGGCCACAGCTGCCATGGTCGCGG
>CAVBPP010000180.1:0-5171 GCA_963597295.1 Paratractidigestivibacter sp.
ACCCAGGCTGGGCCGTCAACCGCATCGGGTCGATGGTGCAGGATCGCCCCGACTGGTGCATCTCGCGTCAGCGCAGCTGGGGCGTGCCGATTCCGGTGTTCAAGTGCAAGAAGTGCGGCGAAACGATCGCCAACGAGCAGACGTTCGATGCCGTGATCGACCTGTTCTACAAGGAAGGCGCCGACGCGTGGTTCACGAAGGAGCCCGCGGAGTACCTGCCGCACGGCACGCATTGCGAGAAGTGCGGCTGCACCGAGCTGGTGCCCGAGAAGGACATCCTGGACGTTTGGTGGGAGTCGGGCGTCACGCACACCTCCGTGCTGAAGCATCGCGCAGACGAGGGCCTCACCTTCCCGGCCGATATGTACCTAGAGGGCTCCGACCAGCACCGCGGTTGGTTCCAGTCCTCGCTGCTCACGTCCGTGGGCGCCTACGGCTGCGCACCGTACAAGAACATCCTGTCGTGCGGCTTCACCGTCGATGAAAAGGGCCGCAAGATGTCCAAGTCGCTCGGCAACGGCGTCGACCCGGCCGACGTGGCCGGCAAGTACGGCGCCGACGTGCTGCGCCTGTGGGTGGCAAGCCAGGACTATTCAGTCGATATGTCCATTTCGGACAGCATTTTGAAGCAGGTCTCCGACGCGTACCGCCGCTTCCGCAACTCGTTCCGCTTCCTGCTGGGCAACCTGAACGACTTCGACGATCAGACCGATGCCGTGGCAAGCTGGGACGACCTTGAGCCCATCGACCAGTATATGCTGGCCAAGACCGCGAAGCTGCTCTCCGACATCGAGGATGCCTACGACAACTTCAAGTTCAACGCTGTGTACCGCAGCGTCTACGACTTCGTGAACGACCTCTCAAGCGTCTACATGGACGTGTCTAAGGACCGCCTGTACTCCGAGGCCCCCGACAGCCCGCGTCGTCGCGCTGCGCAAAGCGTGCTCATGAACATCCTGGAGGTCATGGTCCGCGTGCTTTCGCCGATCCTTTCCTTCACCACCGACGAGGTATGGGAATGCTACCCGCCGGCCATCCGCGGCCGCGAGGGGCGCCCGACCAACGTGCAGCTGGCCGGTTGGCCCCATGCGCGCGACTTCAAGCCCGCCCTGCCTTCGCAGGATGAGCTCGACGCCGCTCTCGAAAACTTCGGCTGCGCCCTTGAGGTGCGCGACGTCGTGACAAAGGCGCTCGAGGATGCCCGCGGCGCGAAGACCATCAACAAGAGCCAAGAGGCCGCCGTCAAGGTGACCGTCCCGGCCGATGCGATGGCGAAGCTTTCGGCCTTCGACAACGCCGTCTTCGAAGAACTGTTCATCGTCTCCGGCGTCGAACTTGCCAAGGGCGAAGAGCTTGCCTGCGAGGTCAGCGCAGCATCCGGCGAGAAATGCCCTCGCTGCTGGAACTACCGCGAGCTCGGCGGCACCGCGAACCACACGGATGTGTGCAAGCGCTGCGGCAACGCGCTCGACGCCATCGGGTTTTCCGAGGAGTAGGGCTTGAGCGAACGTTTCGAGGACAACGAAACGAATAAGAGCGGGGCCGCGGCATGCACCGGCCCCGCTTCTTCGCGTACGGGGAAGAACGCGGGCGCGAAGCTAATCGCGTTCGCCGCTTTGGCCATCGCGTGGATTGCTTTCGACCAACTGGTGAAACGACAAATCGAAGGCGTTTTCAGCGTTTCCGCGACTGCTGCATCCGAGCCCTTCGTCGGACTGTTTCGCCTGCATCTGGTTTACAACACCGGCGGCGCATGGTCTATCTTCTCGGGTTCGACCGCGGCGCTCGGAGTGTTCTCGCTCGTTATGTGCGTTGCGATTACGGTATACGTGATTGTGCAACGAAGGCGCTTATCGTGGCTCGAGGTCATCGGGCTTGCGCTCGTGGTTGCGGGCGGCATCGGCAACGCAATCGATCGATTCGCTTTAGGCCATGTAATCGACTTCATCGACCTTACGTTTATGGATTTCCCCGTGTTCAACATTGCAGATATTGGCGTGACCTGCGGTCTTGTTGTTTTCCTTATCGCGTGGCTTATTCGTGGGCATCGCGAAGACGCAGCGATTGAAAACTCCACGGCTGACGGCAAGGCGGTGAGGTAGTTGGGCGCGATGAAGAGCCTGCAGGCAAACGCGTCAATCGTCGGCATGCGCCTCGATGCGGCCTTGGCCGAGCACGGTGGCTTCACCAGCCGAAGCGCCGCCGCGCGCGCCATCGAGGCCGGAGACGTGTTCGTTAACGGGCAGACCCAAGCGAAGAAATACAGCGTTCGCTCAGGCGACACCATCGTGTTCGTCGTACCGGAGGACCAGGTCGTGGGCCCCGTTTACGGACAGAACATCCCGCTCGATATTCGCTTCGAGGACGACGATCTCATCGTGCTCTCAAAGCAAGCGGGACTTGTGTGCCATCCCTCCATCGATCACGCTGACGGAACGCTGGTCAACGCGCTCATCAACCACTGCGGGGCATCGAACCTGTGCAATGTGCAGGGGGAAGACGATCGTCTGGGCATCGTGCATCGCCTCGATCGCGACACGACCGGGCTTATGTTGGCTGCAAAAACCGACACCGCCGGCAGCATTCTCATGAGCGACATCCGCGACAGAGCCGTCGACCGTCACTACTTGGCGCTCGTCCATGGCAACATCGCGCACGACACGGGCATGATCGACGCTCCGATTGCCCGCGCCGTCAACGAACGCACTCGCATGGCCGTTCGCGACTGCCCGTCGGCCCGCGATGCGCTCACGACGTTCCGCGTGCTCGAACGTTTCGAAGCGGGCAAAGACGACAACGGCTACACGCTTATCGATTGCAAGCTGTTCACCGGGCGCACCCACCAGATTCGCGTTCATATGCAGTACACGCGCCACCCACTCGTCGGCGATCCCGTATACAATGCCGGTGCGCCGAAAAGCCCGGAGGCCAACAAGGGGCTCACCCGCCAGTTCCTCCATTCATTCAGGCTCGGCCTCGCGCATCCCATGACGGGGGAGGAGCTCAAATTCGCAGACAACCTTCCGGAAGATTTGGCGAACGTGGTGGCCGGCCTTTCTTCGCGGAGCATGGGCAAAACCGATGCCGGACGGGAAGTCCACGAGCTGCTTCAAACGGCGCCGCATCCCTTGAAATTACCCCAGCCGGATGATTTTAACCGCATCTAATATTTGATACCTTGCTAACGTAGTGAAAGCAATGCGCGCGATGGCGCGGGGGAAATGGGAGAAGAACATGTCGTCACTGAACCACGAACGTTTGGGAATCTTGCTGGCCAACACCGGATCGCCCGCAAGCCCAGACCCTGACGATGTTCGTGCTTACCTGGGAAAATTCCTTTCCGATCCTCGTATTCGTCCCATGAACATGGTTGCCTGGTGGGCCATTCTCCATCTGTTCATCTTCCCCAAGCGCGGCGTTTCGTCTGGTGCGAAGTACGCGAAGATCTGGACAGACGAGGGATCGCCCTTCGATATCGAGCACCGAAAACTCGCGCGACTGCTGGAAGCGCAGCTGTCGGAGGAAGGTTTCGATGCGAAAGTAGAGCTCGGCATGTCCTACGGCAAGCCATTCATCGAGGACGGGTTGACGGCGCTTCGCAAGGCGGGATGCACGCGAATCATCGTTGTGCCCCTGTACCCGCAAAGCGCCTACAGCACCACCTACGCCGTAGATGACCAGGTGAAACGTTCGCTCAAGAAACTGAAGTGGAAAATCGGCTACGAGCTCGTGGACACCTACAGCGCCGATGCGACCTATCTTTCGGCCGTCGCCCAAACCATTGCCGAATCCGATTTCAATGCCGAAGCCGGCGACCGGATCATCTTCAATTACCATTCGGTTCCCATGAACGACATCGATGCCGGCGACACTTATCGCGAGCAGGTCGAGGCGACCTCGGCCGCCCTCGCCAAGAAGTGCAACCTGACCGACGATCAATGGGCAATTGGCTATAACTGCCAATTCGACAAGGGCCGAGAATGGCTCCACCCGTTCTCGCGCGAAGTGCTCACCCACTGGGCAAGCGACGACAAGCAAGGGCGTGTGTTCATGATCTGCCCCAATTTCGCCACCGATTGCCTTGAGACCTTGTATGATATCGACTATGAGCTTGAGCCGTTCTACCTTGAACAGCTGAAAGCGGCCGGCCACGACGAGGCGGGAAGAAGCTTCGAGTACATTCCGTGCCTGAACGGAACGCCCGAACACGCTAACGTCTTGAGGCACGTGCTTTCCCCGTATTTGAAATAGAAGGAGCACCGAATATGAGTGATGCGCAGGGCAACCAGGTCAAAACCGTTCTTCTGGGCGTAACCGGATGCATCGCGGCTTATAAGTCTTGCGAGATTCTGCGCGGCCTGCAAAAGGCCGGCGTTCGCGTGAAGGTCGTCATGACCGAGCACGCGACGCATTTCGTCGGGCCGACCACGTTCCGCGCGCTCACCCATGAACCGGTAGCCGTGGGCCTTTTCGATGACCCGTCCGATCCCATCCACCATATATCGCTCGCGGAAGAGGCGGACCTGTTCCTCATCGCGCCCGCTACGGCAAACGTCGTGGCCAAAATCGCGAACGGCATCTGCGACGATTTGCTTTCCACAACCGCGCAAGCCTGCACCGCGCCGATGGTGATCGCTCCGGCCATGAACGTGCATATGTACGAAGCGGCGGCGACCCAAGCCAACTTCGCCACCTTGAAGCAGCGAGGCACCCATTTCATAGAGGCCGATTCGGGCTACCTGGCCTGCGGCGACGTGGGGAAGGGCAGGCTCGCCGACCCGGATGTCATCATTGAGCGCACGCTCGCCATCCTGAACGCCGATCAAGACCTGGCCGGCAAGCGCGTGCTCGTCACCGCGGGCCCGACCGCAGAGCCGATCGACCCTGTGCGTTATATAACGAACCACTCAAGCGGGAAGATGGGATACGCCATCGCCGCTGCCGCGCAAAAGAGGGGAGCGCAGGTCACGCTCGTGAGCGGCCCGAGCTCGCTGGCCGACCCGGTTGGCGTTACCTGCAAGCGCGTAACCACGGCACGCGAAATGCTCGATGCCGCAAGCTCCGCCTTCAACGATGCCGACATCGCCATATTCGCGGCCGCGGTAGCCGACATGCGCCCCGAGAAAGTCTCGGACATCAAGCTGAAGAAAGGCGCCGAAGGAGTGGACCTG
>CAVBPP010000181.1:0-5144 GCA_963597295.1 Paratractidigestivibacter sp.
CCACCCCCGAGCAGGCCGCGAACATGGCCGCCGTATCCGACGGTGCCATCGTAGGCAGCGCAGTAGTGCGCCTAGTGGCCGAGCATGGCAAGAACAGCGTGCAACCCGTGCGAACCTTCGTGGAGGAAATGGCGCAGGCCGCGAAGGGGGCTTAAGGGCTACAAGCGGGTCATAGCCTCACCACTGCGTACTCATATTGATCATGGGGCTGCAGCAGGTCTTGCGGCTGACAATGCAGGGCTGCGGCCAGGGAGAATAAGTTCTCGGCCGCAGCCTTGTTTATATTCTTCGCGCCTTGCTCGTACTGCTGGATCGCCCGCAGGCCCACGCCGGATGCTCGCGACAGTTGGGATTGCGAAAGTCCCACCAGCTCGCGCTGGCGTTTCAGCCTTGAGCAACCGCAAGCGCGAACGACCATGCCGTCAAGCGCTTCTGCGACGCGCTGCTCCGACTGTTCATGGAACGTTGGGTACATGGCCTTCAGCGAATCCATACTCACGCAGCTGTTGATCAGCTGGAAACTATGCGCGGTTTCCCATTGGTAATACGCGATTGACCAACCACACCAGTAATCGGCGCCGGGTTGCACAATTCCTACGTCGCTGCCGCCGCAGCATGCCCCTTGCGCCGTAGCTTGTGCGTGGCGCGGCACCGAAAGCCCCGCATCCCCGACAACGCGCAACGCAAGCTCCGCCCCCGACATGCCGCAGATATGACGCACCGACCCATGCGCGAGCTGATCCGCCTCGAACGACAGCGCGAAGGCGTTCCAAAACGTTGACAGCTCCAACCCCAGCTCGCATGTTGCGAAATCGGCCATCTCACCCAAGTTCTCCATCGCGTCAGCTAGGTACGCCTCAGAATAAGCAGGCATGAAGCTCGCCTTCTTCCATACGCATCAGATCGACAATGTAGGGCGAATCGCAGTTAGCTGGCGATGTGCCGCCAACGAGCTTCGCAAATGAAGCTCGCGCTTGGTCTTCCCGCGTTTGACGACGCGCCCAATACTCCGACGCGTCCACCGGCGTTGCGCCCTCGAACTTCAACCGCTCAAACGCAGCAGGGCTTTTCACCATATGCTGAACGCCCAGCTTCCCTAAGCGAAAAGCGCTCCTTAACTGGTCAAGCGTTATTTCATTGCGCAGAAAAGCGCGCGTGAAGCTGAAGTACGAATCATCGGCTCGATAGCCCGTCACCACATCGGCGGAGGAAAGATCGACCGCGAAATGCTCGCCGATCCAACGCACCCCTTGCAGCATAGTCGGCGTCGATGCTCGGCAAATTCGGTTGCCCATCAGCACCGCCATCCAATTCAGAATGCAGAAATCAGGCCCGTTCAAATCGATAACATGCAGCCCATCCAAAGGGAGCGAATACGCATTCGCAAAGCCATTCACGCCGCGTTGACAAGCCCATTCCTTGGCCAGCTCCTCGTCTTCCGTGCTGTAAAACCCCTGGCCATAGTCGTTATTCGGGCGGCATTTCACAATGTCGGGCACCGGTACCGCAACGGGCGACCCATGGAACAACCGCAAGCTTTTCATCCTTCCCTCCTCTTGACTATGACTCTCTAGAGTTATAGGATAACGAAAAACAAATCGGTCCGCAAGTCTTAATCGGAGACAGCGCAGTGTCTGGCTTCGATATAATTGCGGGAACGATTACGCCATTCGAAAGGGATGACCATGGGAAATTGCGCTTCCGACGCTAAACGAACCGCCTACATCAACGCCAATGTACTAGACGGCACGGCTAATATGCAGGTTCGCGAGAACCATGCCGTTATCGTATCTGACCAGGTCATCGAAGCCGTCTGCCCTATGGCCGAAGCCGATACCGCCGGGTGCGACGTGGTGGATCTGCATGGCGCTTGGGTGGCGCCGGGGCTCATCAACATGCATGTGCACCTGGCGGGCAACGGCAAACCGCAGAAGAAGCAGCGCGACAACGAGGCGCTGGTGAACGCCATTATGTCGACAAAGCTCACGCGCAGCCTGGCGTACAAGCTGGTCTGCGAATACGCGCGGCTAGAACTGCACAGCGGCGTGACCACCATCCGCACCGTCGGCGGCCTGGGCAGCTTCGACACGCGCGCCCGCGACGATGCGGCGGCCGGTCGCATCGAGGGGCCGCGCATCCTAGCAGCCAACCAGGGCATTTCGGTGCCCGGCGGGCACATGGCGGGATCGGTGGCCATCGCCGCGCACAACACGGCAGAGGCACTCGTGCAGGTTGATATCGCAAAAACGCAAGGCGTTGACCTGGTGAAACTGATGATCACCGGCGGCGTTATGGATGCAAAGGAAAAGGGCGTGCCCGGCGAGATGAAAATGTCGCCCGAAATGGTGCACGCCGTCTGCGATAAAGCGCACGCGTTGGGCTACAAGGTTGCCGCGCATGTCGAATCCACCGAAGGCGTGCTGGTCGCGCTGCAGAATGGCGTGGACTCCATCGAGCACGGGGCGCAGCCGACCGACGAAATTCTGCAGCTGTTCAAAGATCGCGGGGCTTTCCTATGCACCACGCTTTCCCCGGCGCTGCCCTACGCGCTGTTCGATCGCTCCATCACGAACGCGACCGAGGTTGAGCAATTCAACGGCAACGTAGTATTCGAGGGCATCATCGCCAATGCAAAGGCAGCAATTGAAGCGGGCATACCCGTTGCTCTCGGCAACGACGTGGGCTGCCCTTGGATTTCGCAATACGACTTCTGGCGCGAACTGGTGTACTTCGTGAAGTACGTCGGCGTAACGCCCGCATTCGCCCTGCATACGGCCACGCTGCGCAACGCCCAGCTTGCCGGCGTGGGTGACGTTACGGGATCGCTTGAGCCCGGCAAGTCGGCCGACATGATCGTACTGGATGGCAACCCGCTTGACGACCTGCAGGTTCTGCGCAGCCCCAAGCACGTCATCTGCCGCGGGCGCGCCATCATGAAACCAAAGGTGAAACGCCGAGCCGTGGTCGATCGTGAGTTGGACAAGTTCCTATAGCAGACATAGGGACACCCCTAATGTCTTGCCGTTGCTTGCAAAACAACCACAGTAAGACCTTAGAGCAGACAGAGGCAACAACGTCCGCCAGACAAGGGGACGCTCCTAACATCTGGTCATCACGGATACAGTTACCACAACCGGATAGAAGCGTCCCATAGTCTTCCCTTAAGAACGACCCCCTATCTTCTGGCCGGCGAACTTCGCAGGCCGGCCAAATCAATCTTGGCAGACGACTCTTGCGACAGGCCGAAGATAACCGAGCCTTTTCTGGAGTAAACTAAATCACATAAGGGCAACCATCGAGAGGATTCCCATGAACACCAACGATTACCTGCAACTTCTTTCCGACCGCTATTCCGTGCGCGAGTTTTCCGACAAGGCAGTGTCCGAGGCTGACCTGAACGCCCTGCTAAAGGCCGCGCAGCTTTCCCCCACCGCCCGCAACAACCAGCCGTACCGCCTATGCGTCGTCACATCGGCCGAAGGCCTGGCGAAGGTGGACGAAGCGACGAAGTGCCGCTACGGCGCGCAGGCCGTCATCATCGGTGCATACGACAAGGAAGTTTCTGCAAAGGGACTGGGCTACGAAACCGGCGACTTCGGCGACATCGACACCACCATCGTGCTGACCAACATGGCCAACGCCGCGACCGCCGCAGGCCTTGGCAGTTGCTGGGTTGGAGCTTACGACGCCCAGATCATCCGCAAGAATTTCAACGTGCCGGAAAATTACGTGCTAGTGGATCTGCTAATGGTCGGCCACCCCGCCGCCGCAGCCGAGCCCGCCCCGCGCCACACGCTCAGGCAGCCGCTCGAAACGCTGGCGGTTCGCGAATCGTTCTAAAGGCAGTGTCGCGCATCGCGCTCTCTAATGCGGGTTGAGCTTTCGCTCAACTCCACGAAATCTTGCAGGAAGGACAATCTCTGGAGGTCCAATAGGCCTCCAGAGATTATTGGAAGTCATTGGGATAAGAGGCAAGGCGAATTCTTAGCACAGGAAGCAGTCCCCCGTCCCGGCCCGTTGCAAGTCCTTGGGGCGGGTAACTGTCCCCATGTCCCGCACGGCAGAAGCGGGGAGGCACGTTGGGCTTCCCTTTTTTGCAGCACGTCACAGGGGCGGGCGGCAGCACCCGTCTCACACAGCAAACGGGAAGGTCACTTGACCTCCCCGTTTTTGCAATAAGGTATCGCGCTTCGCGCTCTCTAATGCGAGTTGAGCTTTTGCTCGGCCCTACGAAGCTTTGGGAAATGCATATAAAATAGCAGCCAGGATTCGTGGGTGCGAGCAAAAGCTCGCACAGTATTAGGCAGCTTGCGAAGCAAGCGTCACCCTTTTTACTCGTCCTCGTACGCTACCTTGCCGTTGCAGATGGTGTACTTCACTTTGCCGTGAAGCTCCTCGCCCGTAAACGGGGTGTTCGTGGCCTTCGAAGCGAAGGTGGGGCCTACCGTCCAGGTTTTGTTCTCGTCGAAAATCACCAGGTCAGCTGGGGCGCCTTCGGCGATGTAGCCCGCATCCAGCTTGTATAGTTTCGCCGGCGCCAGGCTCATCTTCTCCATCAGCTGCATCACGGTCAAATGGCCCTTGCGCACAAGGTTGGTGATGCCAAGCGCGAGCGCCGTCTCAAGTCCGATGATGCCGCTCGGCGCCTGCGTGAACTCGCGCGCCTTCTCCTCGGCGGTATGCGGGGCATGGTCGGTGGCAATCATATCGATGGTGCCATCTTTCAAACCCTCGATAATGGCATAGCGATCGGCCACCGTACGCAGCGGCGGGTTCATTTTCGCCATGGTTCCCTTCTGAAGAACGGCCTGCTCAGTAAGGGAGAAATGATGCGGCGTGGCCTCGGCGGTCACGTTTGCGCCCAGGGTTTTGGCCAGGCGCACCACGGCGACGGAATTGGCCGAGCTAATGTGCTGGATGTTCACGCGTGCGCCGGTGTGCAGCGCCAGCATGCAGTCGCGCGCCACCATCACGTCCTCGGCCAGCGCCTGCGCACCGCCCAAGCCCAGCGCAGCGGAAACCTCGCCCGCGTTCACACCAGGGTTTTCGATAAACGCCTTGTCCTCTTCGTGGAAGGAAAGCGGCAGGTCGAGCTCCGCCGCGCGCTGCATTGCCTGCACGGCCAACGCCTCGTCCATCAACGG
>CAVBPP010000182.1:0-5137 GCA_963597295.1 Paratractidigestivibacter sp.
AAGTAGGCGGCGTTGTATCGCCCGGGGGTGAACACGACGTTCGCGCCTCCGCAGTTCACGTGGTCCATCACTCGCTTCAGCATGGTGCCGTAATTGCGGTTGTCGGCGATGTGCGCGTGCGAGAACGTGGAAGGGGAGCAGCGGCGCGTGATGTTGCGCGCGATCAGCGGGTAGCTGGCGCCGGAGGGGATGCGCAGGTTGTCTTCCAGGACGAACCACTGCCCGTCGCGCCCGCGCACCAGGTCAATGCCTGAGATGTGGCTGTAGATGCTGCGCGGCGGGGTGATGCCGTCGCATTGCGCGAGCCAGCCGGGGCAGGTGAACACGAAGTCCTGCGGCACCACGCCGTCGGCGATGATGGCGCGCTTGCCGTACACGTCGGCCAGAAACGCGTTCAGGGCCTTCACGCGTTGGACAAGGCCCGCGGAAAGCTGCTCCCACTCGTCTGCCGCGATGGTTCGCGGTATGGCGTCGAAGGGGAATAACCGCTCGTTGAACTGGCCGTTCTTATACAGCCCGAATTTCACTCCCCAGCGGGCGAGCTCTTTGTTGATGCGCGCGGTGTGCGCAACCAGATCGTCCATATGCGACTCCCCTCGAAAAGATGCCTGTGCTGCCGGCGAGCCGGCGGTTTCGTCGTCTTCTCGATATTCGGGCGGAGTCGTTACCGATGTATTTCGGCGAGGTTACCTTTGGGCGGGAAATGTTACAGCTGGGGAATTCGATTGCGGCCGCATGCGGGGCACGGGGCGCTATGCGCAGCGCGGCGCGGGCTCCGCGCGAAGGGGTTTTCCGTTTGCGTTGCGCGTGTGGCGCCGTTGGCGGAAGGCGCATTCGCGAGAGATGCGGACGCTGCCCGCCCTTTCCCCTTACGCCGCTTTCGACAGAAGCGGCAGGTACTGCTGCGCGCTTTGGGGAACGGCCAGGTCGATGGTCTGCCCGTAGGCGGTGACGGACACGTAGCTGGGGTCGGTGTAGGTGGTCAGCGTCGCCGGCACGCCCGCGGCGCTGCCGGAAATGACGGCGGATTGCTCGGCGTCGGCGGGCAGGGTGGTCGCCTGCCAGTCGTCGATGTCGAGCCCTTCGATGACGTTTTTCACCTGCGTGCTGGATATTCCCGTGGCATTGGCGATATCCCCGGCGTGGGACATGAGCGCGTCTGATACGGCGCCTTTGACCCCCGATGCGTCGATGGCTTCGTTGACCACCGCGTTTTTGGCTTGGCTCACGATGCTGGTTTGGGATGTCTGGGCCGCTTGGGAGCTCTGTTGGGGCGTGAGGGCGAGAATGCAGATGATAACGATCGCTATGAGCGCAATCGCCATAAAGCTTATCCCTATAACCTTTTTAGCCATGCGCGCCTCCTTCGCCCTAGGCTTGCTCCCGCCCGGGTGAGCAGGTGCCACGGCGGGAAATACGGGTGCCGCCGGTGCTTCGAACGTGGTGCATTGACTGATGAGTATGCGGCTGTTCGACGGCTGCCCTATAGGTAGGCTAGCGGAAGGCTTACGATTTCGGCCCGCCTGCGCGAATTCGCCGCTATTCCTTTACGAGTTCAGGACGAAACGCACACCCTTTCTGCACTTTAGTGTGTGCATTTCGCCATTTGCCCAGGTGAGGGATGCGGTAGGTAGAATTCCTTACATTTGGCGCGCTTGAATCGAAATTTCGACGTTTGCCGCTCCCGGGTCAACATTTTCGCTTGAACTCGCTTCGAATCGTGTATGCTACGCGTTGCGCAAGGCGCCCAGGCGGCACCTTCGCGCTATCCCCGCACACGTAAAACATACGAATGGGGCAACCGTGTGAGCGAGCGGCCGCGCTGCGGCCCGAACAGAAGGAGGGGCCACATGAAGCTTGTGGTTACGGAGAAAAACGACGCTGCGACCAAAATCGCGCAGCTTTTGGGCGCGGGCAAGCCGAAGAAGGACAAGGTGTATTCCACCCCCATCTACCGCTTCGAGGTCGACGGCGAGGAATGGGTCACCATCGGTTTGCGCGGCCATATTCTGGAACCTGATTTCGTTCCTACCCTTATATATAAGAAGCGCGGCGGCTGGCGCGGCGTGACCGAGGACGGCGAGGTGCTGCCGGCCGAGGTTCCCGCAAGCCTGGCGCGCCCGCCGTTCAAGAAGAAAAAGCCGTTCGTGGAGGACGGCGTCGAGCTGAAGGCGTGGAAGATGGACGCGCTGCCGTACTTGGCGTATGCGCCCATCGAGAAGCTCCCGAAGGAAAAGGACATCATCCGCTCGCTCAAGAACCTGGCGAAGAAGGCCGACTCCATCGTGATCGCGACCGACTTCGACCGCGAGGGCGAGCTTATCGGATCGGATGCGCTTTCGTGCATCCAGGAGGTCAACCCGGACGCTCCCGTTTCCCGCGCGCGCTATTCGGCGTTCACCAAGGAAGAGATCACGCATGCGTTCTCGAACTTGGTCGATATGGACATGAACCTGGCATCGGCCGGCGCGTCGCGCCAGGACATCGACCTGATCTGGGGCGCCGTGCTGACGCGCTACCTGACGCTGGTGAAGTTCGCCGGCTACGGCAACGTGCGCAGCTCGGGCCGCGTGCAGACCCCGACGCTGGCGTTGATTGTGGCGCGCGAGCGCGAGCGCTTGGCGTTCGTGCCGGAGGATTACTGGGTGATCAAGGGCGCTTTCGACGCGGAAGCCGCCGCCGGCCCCACCTCGGGCGAGGGAGACTTGGCGTTCACGGCCGGGCATTCGACGGCGCGTTTCAAGGACGAGGCTGCCGCGAAGGCCGCCATGGCCGCCGTCTCGGGCGCTACGAGCGCGACCGTTTCGGCCATCGATAAGCGCACGCGCAAGCAGCAGCCGCCCGCGCCGTTCAACACGACATCGCTCATGGCCGCCGCTTCGGCCGAGGGATTAAGCCCCGCGCGCACCATGCGCATCGCCGAGAGCCTGTACATGGACGGCTACATCTCATACCCCCGCGTGGACAACACGGTGTATCCCAGTTCGCTTGACCTGGGAGAGGTGGTGAAGACCATCTCGGGCAACCCCGCCTACAAGCCCTACTGCGACAAGCTGCTGGCGGCGGGCCCCTTGCATGCCACGCGCGGCAAGAAGGAAACCACCGACCATCCGCCCATCTACCCGACGGCCAAGGCCACGCCCGACGATTTGGCGCCGGCGGACTACAAGCTGTACAACCTGGTGGCGCGCCGTTTCCTGGCGACGCTCTCCGATGCCGCCGTGGTGGAGGGCACGAAGGTGACGCTCGACGTCGCCGGCGAGAAGTTCGCCGCGAAGGGCGATGTGCTGGTGACCCCGGGCTATCGCGCCATCTACCCTTACGGCATGAAGAAGGACGAGCAGCTGCCCGCCTTGACCGAGGGGCAGGCCATCGCCTTCAACGGCGCCACCTGCACGAAGAAGCAGACCGAGCCGCCGTCGCGCTATAGCCAGGGCAAGCTCATCCAGGAAATGGAGAAGCTGGGCCTAGGCACGAAGTCGACGCGCCATTCGATCATCGAGCGCCTGTACACGGTGAAGTACGTGCAGAACGACCCCATCGAGCCGAGTCAGCTGGGCATGGCGGTGTGCGACGCGCTTGACAAGTTCGCCCCGCACATCACGCACCCCGAGATGACGGCGGAGCTTGAAACCGAGATGGACAACATCGCCGAGGGGCGCAACACCAAAGACGCCGTGGTGATGAACAGCCGCAACCTGCTCTCCGAGCAGCTGGCGAACCTGATGCCGCACTCCGAAGAGGTGAAGGACGCGCTCGCCGACGCGGTGGCTGCCGACGCGTACGTGGGCAAGTGTCCGAAATGCGGTCATGACCTGCAGATTCGCGTGTCGCAGAAGACCCGCGGCATGTTCATCGGCTGCGCCGGCTGGCCCGATTGCGACGTGACCTACCCGCTTCCGAAGGGCAAGGTGGAAAGCCTGCCCGAGCCGTGCCCGACCTGCGGCATGCCCCAGGTGAAGGTGACGGCGTTCCGCAGCAAGCCGCGCACGCTGTGCATCGATCCGAACTGCGAGACCAACAAGGAACCCGATGTGGTGGTGGGCACCTGCCCGACCTGCGCCGCCGCCGGCAAAGAGGCCAAGCTTATAGCGAAGAAGAACCCGCGCACGCTGAAGCGCTTCATTCGCTGCGAGAACTACGACGACTGCAACACCGGCTACCCGTTGCCGCAGTACGGCGCCATCACGGCGACCGACGAGGTGTGCGAGCACTGCGGCGCGCCGATGGTCATCGTGACGACGGCCCGCGGCCCGTGGAAGCTTTGCCCGAACTTCAGCTGCCCGGGCAAGGAAACCGACGACGAGAAGAAGCCCGCCCGCGGACGTGGCGCTGCGAAGAAGCCCGCGGCTAAGAAGACCGCTGCGAAGAAGCCGGCCGCCAAGAAGGCCGCTACCAAGAAGAGCACGACGAAGAAGGCGACTGCGAAGAAGGCCGCCGACAAGGAGTAATTTTTCGCGCTCGAGCGTTCGCCAGCATTTCCGCGAAAACGAAAAGCCGCATCCCGACCAGGGGGATGCGGCTTTCTTTATGTGGCGGTTGTTGGGTGCCGCCTCGCTTTTGGGCGGGTTGGCAAAGTGGGGAGCGCTTGGCTATTGGTTATTGCGTCGCCTAATGGGCGGTCGTGGCGTTGTTGAGACGATGGGTGCGACCGCGGGCCGCCGTGCGGTGGCAGGTTCCGCAGGGCGCCGACGCGAGCGCCGCAGCTAGTAGTCCTCGCCGGCTTCGATTCCTCGGTACAGGTCTCGCCCGGCGGTATCTACGGCCACGAACACCGGGAAGTCTTCGAAGCGCACGCGCCGCAGCGCCTCGGTGCCCAAGTCTTCCCAGGCCACGGTCTCGCTTTCCGTCACGCATTTGGCCAGCAGCGCGGCGATGCCCCCGACGGCCGCGAAGTACACGCAGCCGTTGCGCACGCATGCGTCGATGACGGCTTGGTTGCGCTTGCCCTTGCCGATGCAGGCGACGATGCCGGCGTCCATAAGGGTCGGCGTGGCGAAGTCCATACGGCTGGCCGTGGTGGGTCCGACGCTTCCCAAGGGGCGCCCGGCGGCGGCGGGGGTGGGGCCGGCGTAGAAGAGCGTCTGCCCTGCCAGGTTGAAGGGCAGCTCTCCGGCTTCCTTCAGCGCGTCGAGCG
>CAVBPP010000183.1:0-5128 GCA_963597295.1 Paratractidigestivibacter sp.
GGTCGAACCGAGCACCAAGATGATGCCGGTGATGCCCATCAGGAAGCCGGCAACCCACAGCATGCCGTCGGCGAAACGCTGACCGGACTTGACCTCGCCCTGGTCGGGCATATGAATCCACTTTGCCATGAACAGGTACGGGAAGAACAGCAGCATCCATTTCTTGTCATCGTTGTCCCATGAATGGGCCAGGTTCTTCGCAATATGCACCACGCCCTTCGGAGCCAAAATGGCGCTGATGACGGGCACGCCCACGAAGATGACGCCGAGAATGCGGTGGGACATGCGGATGACGAACACCACGTTCGCGCCGACCGCCTGAGCCAGTTGAGGAACGAAGACGAACAGGCCGGAGATGCACAGGAGAATGCAAGCGATAACCGTCAGACCATGGGTCCAGCGGGCCTGCTTCGAGTGACGCTTGATGTAGCGCTCCTTGCCGGACGCCGCGCGTTCCTCCAGGAACTGCTTATCCTTCGCAAGGTTCTCAGGGGAAACCTCTACGGTATGGCTACTCATCTTTGCCTCCCTTCCTCAACGGCAGGTTCTCCGTGATGTGCTCGACGACGGACTTATCGTCCTGCGGGTCGCCATGCTGCACGACGTCGCCGGTGATGACCGATACGGTGTCCTGCGTCTCGGGGTTGTACGCAAGCTTGTCGCGCTTGTAGCCGACGGCCAGGCCGAACATGGCGGCCAAGCCCACGACCGTAAGGCCGGTGACGGCGCCGGTGATCGGCTTCATGAGCGAGGTTAACTGAGCCGTAGCCGGAGCCGCCGGGTCCTTGACCTGGCCATGCGCATCGATGCCGTACTTCAGCACCTGGATGACATGCAGGCCGCCCATCTCATTCTCGCCGTACAGGCAGGAATCGGGATAGCCGTTCTCGTGCAGCCATTCGACCTTCTCCTTGCCGAGCTTGATCATTTCGTCGCGGTCGCCGAACTTCAGCGCCTGCGGCTGGCAGGTGGAAACGCAGGCCGGGGCCATGCCGTGCGAAACGCGGTCGGCGCAGCCGGTGCACTTGTCGATGACGGTCTTGTCCAGCACACCATTGCTCTCATAGCGCGGCACATCGAAGGGGCACACGCTGTGGCAGTACTGGCAGCCGACGCATTTGTCCTGGTAAACCTCGACGAAGCCGGTCTCCGCGTTGCGGACGAGCGCGCCGCCCGGGCAGATGCTCGCGCAGGGCGCATCGGTGCAGTGCTGGCAGGCGCGACGGCCGAATGCCCACTTCACCGGCTTGATCTGCGTATCGCCGGGCTGCTCGTTGAACGTGATGATCAGACGCGTCGTGCCGTTGATGTCCGCCGGGTTCTGATGCGTGCCCGACCACGGCGTGCCGTTGGTCTCAAGCGGGCTCGGCAGGTTGTTCCAGCATTTGCAGGCAACCTGGCATCCTTTGCAGGCGGTGCATTTGGAGGAATCGAAGTAAATCGCTTTTTCAGCCATGTCTATCCTCCTAAATCTTCTCAACGTTCACGAGGAACGCCTTGTACTCGGGGGTGAACGAGTTCGGGTCGCCGACGTTGGGGGTCAGGTCGTTCACGACGTCGCCCGTGCCGAACAGGTCGGCCCAACCGAAGTGATGCGTCAGACCCACCAGGTGCTTCTTCTCGCCATGGACCGTAAGCGGGGCCATGCGCTTGGTGACCAGCGCGGGCACCACGACCGAACCGCGGTTGTTGTAGACGCGAACCTGATCGCCGTTCGCGATGCCCTTCTCGGCAGCAAGCTCCTCGCTCATCTCGACGAACTGCGAGGGCATGGCCTCCACCAGCGACGGGCACAGACGCGTCTGGCCGCCGGTCTGCCAATGCTCGGTGACCGAGTAGGTGGTGCCGATGATCGGGAACTCTTCCTTCTTGCCCTTCTTGGTCGACTCGTAGTTCGTGAAAGCCGCGCAGGGGTTGTTGAACGCGCCGTTGAGCGGGTTCGTGTCGACGGGCGACTCGAAGGGCTCGAAGTGCTCGGGCAGCGGTCCGTCGACCATGCCGTAGCTCTCCAGGCGAGCGTTCTGCTCCCACAGCATGAAGAAGGTCTTGTTGTTAGGCGGCACGGGCACGCCGTTCTTCGCGGTGACGAAGTCGCCCTGGTCGACCAGGTCCCACTTCTCGCCCGTCCACTCCATCAGCTTCTTGTTGGGGTTCCAGGGCTTGCCATTCATGTCGCAGCTGTTGCGGTTGTACAGGATACGGCGGTTCGAAGGCCAGCTGAACGCCCAGTCGGAGTTCAGGCCGATGCCCGACTTGTCCTCGGTGCCGCGGCGGCACAGGGGCTGCTCGGCCGGGTCGAGCGGGGCCTTGTTGTTGTTCCACATGCCGGAGTAGATCCACATCGCGCAGGCGGTGGTGCCGTCGGCGCCCAGCTCGGAGTAGCCGGAGAGCAGGTCGACCTTCGGGTTCGCGGAATTCGTGTTGCATTCCGTGCCGGCGCAACGGTATCCGTTCAAAGCCCAGGCGACAGGACGCGGGTCCACCTTGCCGTCGACGTAGTAATCCCACTTCGTCTTCAGGATCGGGTCGGGGTTCGCGCCGCCCTCCTTCTTGTACAGGTCCACGAGCGCGGTCCAGATGAGGTCGCACATCTCGTAGTCGGGCTTCGCCTGATCCCAGGGCTCGCAAGCCTGGTAACGGTACTGGATCCAGCGGCCGGAGTTCAGGATGATGCCCGGCTTCTCGTAGATGAGGGCGCAGGGCAGGTAGTACACGGTCGTGTCGATCTCGGCCGGGTTCATGTCCGGGGCCTTCCAGAAGGTGGCGGACTCGGTCAGCACCTGGTCGGCGACAACGAGCCATTCCAGGCTGGCCATGGAACGGCGTACGTTGCCGGCGTTCGGCGCGGAGTGGCAGGGGTTCATGCCCCAGTTGAAGTAACCCTTGATGACGCCCTGCTTCATCAGCTCGAACGTCGAGATGTGGGTGTAGTCGATGGCGCCGGTCTCGGACGGGACCTTCGGCCACCAGTCGTAACCGTAGTCGTTCTCGACCGTGGCGTTCTCGCCGAAGAACTCCTTCAGGGAGGAAACGATGAACTTCGGCTTGTTGGTGTAATAGCCGTCGGAGTACGTCTGGGACTCGATCCACTTGCGCAGGCTCGAGCGATCGGTGGTGTTCGCCCACTTCAGATAAGCGGGATGCTCATTCACCATCATGCCCATGTCGGTTGCGCCCTGAACGTTGGGCTCGCCGCGAAGGGCGTTCACGCCGCCGCCGGGCACGCCGATGTTGCCGAGCAGCAGCTGCATGACGCACATGGCGCGCGTGTTCTGGGCGCCGTAGGTGTGCTGCGTCTGACCCAGTGCGTACAGGACGGTGCCGGCTTTGCCGGGCTTGGCCGTGGACGTATAGGTTTTGTAGACGAGTTCGAGAACTTCCTTGTCCATGCCGCAGATGCTGGAAACGGTATCGAGCGTGTAGCGCGAATAATGCTTCTTGAACTGCTGGTACACGCACTGCGGGTTCTGCAGCGTCATGTCCTTCTTCGGATTCGTCAGCGTTGGCGTGGTGAATTCGGGCGTGCCGGCCTTCTTCACCCACGAGTACGCGCCGGTCTCGGAGGTATCCCACTCCTCAACCGATTCGGTCTCGTAGTGCCAGCTGTGGACGTTGTAGGTCTTGGTCTTCTCGTTCCAGCCGCTGAACAGGCCCGTTTCGGGGTCGAATTCGTATTCAGGGTCAAGGATGTAGGAAGCGTTCGTGTAATTGAGCAGGTACTCGAAATTGTAGTTGCTCATGTCGCCGGTAGCCTGATAATTCGCCAGGCCGGGCTCGATGAGGTTTTCGATGATGTAGTTGTACATGCCGCCGTAGAACGCGATGTCGGTGCCGGAACGGATGGGGCACCAGATATCGGCCTGCTCGGCCGTACGGGTATAACGGGGGTCGACGACGATCCACTTGGCGCCCTGCTCGTGGGCCTTTTCCAGCCAAAGGGCCGAAACGGGATGGTTCTCGACGGAGTTGGAACCGCAGTTAAGGATAACGTCGGTGTTTTGGAAGTCGCACCAATGGCTCGTCATCGAGCCGCGACCGAATGATGCTGCCAGACCGGCAACGGTGGGGCCGTGTCAAACACGGGCCTGGTTGTCGATGGCGATGATGCCCATCTGACGCATGATCTTCAAGATCATGTACTCCTCTTCGGAGTTCTGCTGCGAACCGCCCAGGCTTGCGATTGCAGGGGTGTAGTTGACGGTCAGGCCGTTCTCATCCTTCTCGACGAAGGTCGCGTCGCGCGTGTCCTTCACCTTGCGGACGATCTCGGAGATGGCGTCGTCCCAGGAAATCTCTTCCCAGTCGGATGCGCCGGGGCGGCGAACCAACGGGCGCGTTGCGCGATGCGGGTTCTTGATGACCTCGTGCGTCTTGGGGTCGACGACGTTGCGCAGCTGGAACATCGTCGCGCCCTTCGGGCACAGGCCGCCTTCGTTGATGGGATGGTCGGGGTCGCCCTCGAGGTTGATCAGCTCACCATCGCGCACCGACAGAAGCGAACCACATCCGCCTGCGCAGTAGCAGCAGATGTTGGTGTACTCCTCGGTGTTCACCAACTTCCAGTCGGTGTTGGACTCAGCCGCGAACGCCTGAGTCTGCGAGGAGAGCTCGAACGCCATCGTGGTCGCCAACGCAGCACCGGTGGCTTTGAAAAAGCCTCTGCGTGAGAGATTCATGACCCTCACAGCTCCTTTCCTACTCTTGCTTACACTCGTCTTGCTCGTCTTGGAGCAACGCCAAAGAAGGAAGCTGTGAGCGGACCACTTGGGAGGGGACTCGCAGAACCGCTTCACTTTTCAGCGTTCGCTTGGAAGCTTTTACACTTCGCAAACTTAGTGAAAGATTATTGCAATGCAATTGCTACGAGTCTGGCAACAATCCGGCAAATGGCACCAATTGGGGGCCAAATTAGGAAAATAACCCGTTTTGGAGCATAAAATTTCGGACAAATTTGTAATTATGTGTAACGTTGATTCAGATTTCCTACACAGATTTAATGATTATTCCATCTTGAGAATAGTCCTGATGGACAGGCGAAAACATCTGTTACAGATGGTCCAAAACCTTCGCCGAGACCACATTGCTCGGCGAAACCAGAACGGCACCGACGCTGCCGACGGTCGGGGCG
>CAVBPP010000184.1:0-5017 GCA_963597295.1 Paratractidigestivibacter sp.
TGCACCAGCACGCCGCCGTCGACCGAGCGCACCTCGACCGAACCGGGCGCCGAAACGCCGCCGGTGCGAAGCACGCGCAGGTTCTTCTTCTGCTGCAGAAGCTCAAGCGCGTCGGCGTCGAACTCGGGCGCGATCAGCACTTCCACGAACAGGTGATTCTCATTGATGTGGTCGACCATTTCCTTGGTGACCGCCTTGTTAGCGGCGATGATTCCGCCGTAGGCGCTCTTCGGGTCGCAGGCGAAGGCCTTGTCGAAGGCCTCGGCGATGGTGGCCGCCGTCGCGGACCCGCAGGGGTTCTGGTGCTTCAGGATGACGACCGCGGGATCATCGAACTCGCGCACGAGCGACCAGCAGGCGTCGGTGTCCAGGATGTTGTTGTACGACAGCTCCTTGCCGTTGAGCTGCTCAGCGTTGACCAGGCTGTGATCGCTCGCGAATTCGGGCACGCGGTAGAACACGGCCTGCTGATGCGGGTTCTCGCCGTAGCGCAGGTCCTGCTGCTTCTCCAGGTACAGCGCGCACTCGGGCGGGAACTCGCCCTCGGCCTCGCCGTCCTCGCAACCGCAACCGCAACCCTCGCCGTGCTCATGCGGATGAGCTGCGGCGATCTGGTCGAACAGGAAGTCGGCGATGGCGCCGTCGTAGGCGTTGGTGGTCTCGAACACCTCGAGCGCGAGCTCCATGCGCGTGTCGCGCGTGGTCGCGCCGCCGTTGCCGCGCATTTCCTCAAGAATGTCGTCGTAGGTGGCGGGATCGGTGACCACGGCGACGCTCTCGAAGTTCTTCGCGGCGGAACGCAGCATAGAGGGGCCGCCGATGTCGATGTTCTCGATGCAGGTACCGAAGTCGGCGCCCGATTCGACCGTTTTCTCGAAGGCGTACAGGTTCACGACGACCATGTCGATCATCTCGATGCCATGCTCGGCCGCCTGCGCCATATGCTCGGGGTTGTCGCGCTTGGCCAGAAGGCCGCCGTGCACCTTCGGGTGCAGGGTCTTCACGCGGCCGTCCATCATCTCGGGGAAGTTCGTCACCGCGTCGATGGGCGTCACGTCGATGCCGGCCTCGGCGATCACCTTCGCCGTGCCGCCGGTGGAAATGATCTCGGCGCCGAATTCGTCATGCAACGCGCGGGCGAACTCCACCACGCCCGACTTGTCGGTGACCGACATCAAGACGCGCTTGATCTTCGGGTCTGCCACTTTGTTCTCCTTCCGAACAGTGCCTTTTCGTTTTGGTGCAATCGTATCGCAAAGCGCCCCGCGCAGGCGGGACGCGAACTGCCTTTCCGGCGTAACGCCACAGGTTGCGGAAGCGGAGGCCGGTCGCGCGGGCGCCAGCTTCGCATGCGGCGACCACGTGGAACGCCCGGCGGCAACGGTCGCCCGATGCGCACCGGCAGCGCCGCGCGCCCTACCTGCCTAGCGACGCCTCATGCTTGCGCTGCGCATCCTCGCTGTAGCGCTGGCGATAACGCACGTCGACCAGCTCGCCGACGATGGCGATGGCCAACTCAGCGGGGGTTTTCGCGCCGAACTTCAACCCGATGGGCCGCTTGATGCGCTCCCAATCGGCCTCGGTCGCGCCACGCGCGATCACCAGGTCGCGCACGGTCGAGTTCTTCCCCTTGCAGCCCATCATGCCCACGTAATGCACGCCGTGGCGGGTGGCCCACACGCAGCTTTCCGGATCGAACATGTGCCCGCGCGTCAGCACGCACACGTAATCGGCCGCGGAGGGCACCAGGTCGAACAACCCGTCGAAGTTGCCGCCCTCAAGCAGAATGCGGTGCGAGCTGGGAAAACGCGCCTCGGACAGGTACGCCGGGTCGTAGTCGACCACGGTAACGGCGAAGCCCACGTGCGCCGCGAGCGCGGCAGCCTCGGCCGCCGCGTCGGATGCGCCCAGAAGCCACACGCGCACCTGGTCGAACAGCGGCACGGAAAGCCAGGTCAAGCCATCGAACTGATCGTTGTGCATCGAGGGGCCGCGGGTAGCGTCCTTCATCTGGAACACGTCGCGCGGGCTCGGCTTGCGCGAGCTGATTATCTCCTTCGCGTCGTTGCAGAAGAAGATCATGCCCTGCCCGTCGGCGGAGCCCACGTCGCCGTACTTCTTCGTCACCTCGTTGTCGGTGTTGGCGCAGGCGGCCGCAGCGTCGTAGACCACCTTGATGCCCAGCCACGCAAGGTCGCCCTCGTCCATGGCGCGGGCTGCGCGCTCGAAGGTTGGCGCGTCGGCTGCGGTCAGGGAATCCGCCAGCTTGCCCAAGTCATCAGGCGAAACATGAGCATTACCCACAAGCGCCTCGGGGGTGAAGCACGGGAAGTCGGCTACGGAAAGCTGCGGGGTGCGCCCGGCCTGCAGATCGGCCGCGATGGCGCGGAGGATTTCGCTATTCATGCACATGCACCCGACCTGCGTCGTCGACGCTCACCTTGCCGGCGGCGATCCACCCCAGCACGCGCGGGTACAGCTCGTGCTCCACCTCGTGGATGCGCGCCTCCAGCGTCTCTTCCGTGTCGGATTCCAGCACGCGCACGGGCTCCTGCGCGACGATGGGGCCCTTGTCGTAGTCCTCGTTCGCGAAATGCACGGTGACGCCCGTCACCTTCACGCCGGCGACGAAGGCGTCGGCGATGGCGTGCGCGCCCTTGAACGAGGGCAGCAGTGCCGGATGCAGGTTGAGCACGCGATTCGGGAACGCCTTCAGCATGACGGGGGTGACCATGCGCATGTAACCGGCCATCACCACGTATTCGGCGCCCGCGGCCTGCAGGGTTTCGACGATGCGCGCGTCGGCGGCATCCGGGTCGGCGTACGCCTCGCGGTTCATCACCAGCACGGGAATGCCGGCCGCTCGGGCGCGCTCGATGCCGTACGCATCGGGGCGCGAGGAAACAACCTGCACCACCTCGACGGGAAGCCCCGCCGCCGCTTCATCGATGATCGCCTGGAAATTGGTACCGCTGCCGGAAAGCAGCACCCCCACCTTCAGCTTCTCCGCCACGTCAACTCCTTGCTAACAAGACAAAGGGACACTCCTAATGTCTTATGTGTACGTTTCGTGAGCGACAACCAGACATTAGGAGTGTCCCTTTGTCTGCCCTTTGTCTGGCGCCTTTGCCTAATGCGCCCTACTCTGCGTAGTCGTACAGGCTGCCGACGTTGGCGTAGCGCACATCGCCGGTGCCGGACACGATGCGACCCACCTGGTAGGTCTGCTCGCCAGCGGCGGCCAGAGCCGCTTCCACCTCGGCGGCGCGCGCCGGGTCCACGATCAAGATCATGCCGACGCCCATGTTGAAGGTCTTCAGCGCCTCGGGTTCGGTCAGGCCGGCGGCGTCGCACACGTACTTCGCCACAGCCGGAACGGGCCAGGTGCCCAGGTCGACCTGCGCATCAACGGCATCGTTGAGCGCACGGTTCAAATTCTCGGAGATGCCGCCACCGGTGATGTGCGCCAGCGCGCGCACGGCGCCCGGGCATTCGCGCAGCACGGAGAGCACCTGCTTCACGTAAATGCGCGTCGGGGTCAGCAGCGCGTCGGCCACCGATTGACCGCCGAGCGCCTCCACCGGCTCGGACAGCTCCTCGGCCGTCTTGCCCTCCACGCACACCTTGCGCGCGAGCGAGTATCCGTTCGAATGCAGGCCCGAGGAAGCCAGCCCGATAAGCACATCGCCCTCGCGCACGCTTTCGGAGTCGAGCATCTTCGGCTTATCCACCACGCCGACGGTGAAGCCGGACAGGTCGTAGTCGTCAGGGTCCATCACGCCGGGGTGCTCGGCCATCTCGCCGCCGATCAGCGCGCAGCCCGCCTGGCGGCAGCCCTCGCCGATGCCCGCGACCACTTCGGCCACGTGTTCCTTGCGAAGCTTACCGATGGCGATGTAATCCAGGAAAAACAGGGGCTCGGCGCCGCAGGCCAGGATGTCGTTCACGCACATGGCCACCAGGTCGATGCCGACCGTGCCGTGCTTGCCCGCCAGCTGCGCCACCTTCAGCTTCGTGCCCACGCCGTCGGTGCCGGAAACCAGCAGCGGCTCTTCCATATCCTTGGCGGCGGCGATGGAGAACAGGCCGCCGAAGCCGCCGATGTCGCCGACGACCTCCGGGCGATACGTCGAATGCACGGTTTCCTTGATGGCGTCGACCGCGCGTGCGCCCTCGGCCGTGTCCACGCCCGCTGCGGCGTAGGTGACTTCCTGCTTGCTCACTGTGTGCTCCTTATCTTCGCTGGCAGGCGTGCCCGCCAATTGCAAACCTCTATAGAATGAAAAGCGAACGCCGAAGGAACTTCCCCGACGTTCGCCCAGCTCAACCAACTAAACTGTAACCTGCTCGCTTTCGGCCTTCGCATTCTCGCGCTCGTATTCGGCGGCGAAATCGGCCTTGGTCATGAAGCTCTTCTTCGCCGTGTACGCCGGAATGTCCACCGGATACTCGCCCGAAAAGCACGCCTCGCAGTAGCCCGGTGTGCGCACGTCGGGCAGGCTCTCGCGCAGGCCCTCCAAGCTGATGAACGCCAGCGAATCGGCGCCCATCCACTCGCACATTTCCGCATTCGACATATTCGCCGCGATCAGCTGGTCGCGCGTGTCGGTGTCGATGCCGTAGAAGCACGGCCACAGCACCTCGGGCGACACGATACGCAGGTGCACCTCGGTCGCGCCCGCGCCGCGCAGCATCTCGATGAGCTTCTTCGAGGTGTTGCCGCGCACGATAGAGTCGTCGATGACGATGAGGCGCTTGCCGGAAAGCACGCTCGGCAGCGGGTTCAGCTTCAGGCGGATGCCCAGCTGGCGCATGGCCTGCGTCGGCTGGATGAACGTGCGGCCCACGTAGCGGTTCTTCACGATGCCATCCGAATACGGGATACCGCTTTCCTCGGAGAATCCCATGGCCGAGGGGATGCCTGAGTCGGGCACGCCCAACACCAAGTCGGCGTCGGCCGGGGCCTCGCGCGCCAGGATGCGACCCATGTTGCGGCGCGCCTGGTACACGCTCTGCC
>CAVBPP010000185.1:0-4951 GCA_963597295.1 Paratractidigestivibacter sp.
ATCAACCAACCGCAGGTCGCGCACGACGGCAGCCGCCGTGTTCTCAGCGTCAACCTCGCCGTCCATGCACGCGTAAACGCGCACCCGCTCGGCGCCGCGCTCCGTGCCATCGTCGAATCGCGCCTCGCGCGTCCACTCGTGCTGCCTCACCACGATGGGGTCGGCGCAGTCCCGCACGCTGGGCACGAAGGTGAATACGTTCGAGTACCCGCGCCCCCGCAGCGCAAAAGCGACGTAGCGGGCGGTGCCAACACCGGCGCCGCCCCCGCAATCAAAGGCCATCAGCCCACCTCCAGCTCCCAATGATGCACCTGCCCGCGGATCACGCAGCAACGCTTGCAAGCCTTAACGAACACCGCCGGCCCCGCGCCCACCAGCACGCGCGACCCGGCGGGAATCTCGAACGCCCCGGCCGAGTTCACCGCATCCACGAACACCGTCCCGTGCCCGCCGTCGGCGCTCCTGTGCGGGTCGTCCACCACGGACTCCTCCCGCTCGAAGCGCACGTGCCGAATCATCTTCACGGCCGCAAAGCCGCCGGCACCGTCGGGCGCCCATACCAGCATGTCGTCCGGCAGCAGGCGCCTCGGTGTCGGCCTCAGGTACCTCATCTAAGCCACCCCGCAAAACGAGAGGCCCGTCCCCGTCAGCTCGGCCAGCGCCGCCTCCAGCGCCACCTCGCGGCCGGTCGTGCCCTTCTCCATGTAGTTCGTCACCTTGAAGTCGCCGATGGCGTAGCCGCCCACGCGCCCCTCGCCGAACTCGGCGAACGCGTCCGTGGCGGCGCAGCAGGCCCTTCGCCAGGCGCACGTGTCATCGTGATCCCAGCCCGCCTCGGGCCAGGCACCGCCCGTGATGCCGCGCATCAGCCGCAGCGCCGCCGGCAGCGCCTCGTGGAAGCCCTCGGCCCCCAGCGCCCCGCCGTACGAGTCCAGGTACCACTGGTAGTCGACGGGAGCGCCCCCGCCCGTCTCGACGGAGGCGTCCTCGCTGCCAGCGGCCCAAAGGGGCGCCACGCTACACCGCCACGGACACGCGCACGCCGTCGAGCTTGTTGTCCAGCAGTTCAACGATGCCGTATTTGCGGTACTTCCTCATGTACGAGTCAAGGTTCTCCAGCTCGTCGGGGCTGAACACGCGACTGGCCACGTGCTTGTCAAACTTGATCACGGCCGACTTCTCCACAACCATCCAGTTGATCGCCTTGCCGTCGGCCGCCTTCGCGTAGCCGAACTGCTCCGACTCGCCGGAAAGCAGGTCGATCTTGCTGTAGAACCTGCGCTGCGGCACCTCGACGATCTGGCTGAAGCGCGTCAGCACGTGCTTGGACAGGTTCGGGTTCACCATGCTGAAGTCGTCGAGCATGCCCTTAAGCGTCGGCGTGATGAACAGGACGCGGTCACCTTCGGCCACCTCAAGCTCGTCCATGTCGTTCGTCACTGAGCGCAGGTCGCGCAAAAGGTCGGCAGCCTCTGCGTCGGCGTAGCTCTTCGACTCGGTGTCCACGCCCGTGTGCGAGGCGATCTCGCCGAAGGTGAACGCGTCGGCCTCCGGGGCCACCTGCGTGCGCATAAGCTCACTGCCGGCCGCCACGAAGCAGTCCAGCACGCCCGCCTCCTCAACGTCCATCACGTCCGCCAGTAGCTTGATGCCGCGGTCGTAGTTGAACGTCTTCGTCTCGTAGTCGAACGTAATGGAGCCGGTCTTGTAACCCACGTTGCGGGTATAGTCGCCCAGGCCGGACACGCTGATCTTCGGGATCATGATCTCCTTGGCGTTGCGGCCGGCACGTACCATGCGCCCGCCGCTGGTCAGGCAGCCGGAAACGGAAGCCTTCTGGTACACCTTGTCCAGAACGGCCGTGTAGTTCTTTATCGCGGCAATGTTGTTGGCCATCGTCGTCTACTCCTTAACCTCGATGCCGGCAATCTCGTACCAGCGCTTCATCTCGTCGCTATCGCCCGTGGAGGCGCCTGCAGGCTCAAGGCCCGTAGCGCCGCCGGGGACGTCCCCGAACAGCCATGGCTCGGCCTTCTTCAGCGCCGTCATGTCGCCCTTGTGGTCCGCCAGCAGCACGCGTCCGGCACGCACGGAGCGGCACCCGGCCAGCTTCAGCTCATAGCCGGTGCGCTCGGCGTCGGATGCCTTCTTCAGTTCCTCTATTTGCTTGGCCAGCGCGTTGGCCGACTCCACGCTTTTCGCCGCCTCGGCTATCTGTGCCTCAAGCTCCGCGATCTTCTTGTCGCGGTCGACCAGTGCGGCGCGGTACTCGGCCTCGGCCTTGTTGGCATCTCCGCTCTCGGCATCGTCGCCATCGCCGCCACTCGTCACTTCCTGCGCTTGCTGCTGCGGCTGCTCGTCGCCGACCGTCTGCTCGACTTGCTGCCCCTGCTGCTCTTCGCCCGACGTCTGCGTGCCATTCTGCTCACCGTCCATGTAAGACCCACCTTCCAGATCCAGGCGGGCAAACAAAACGCCCGCACCCAAAACCTTCCGGTTCAGGGTACGGGCGTGTCACAAGCGGGGTTTTGCGGCTAGTTCAGCTTGATTCCAAACTCTTCGACCTTCGCTTTGAACGCATCGCAATAATCAGGCGAGAGAAGCTTGTTGGGCTCATATCCGGTAAGGTCAATGTTGTTGATACCGTCTTTGTTGCGGTATTTTCCAGCTTCTTGCTCTTTCAAAGTTGCCGTAAGGATTACCTGGTTATTAAGCTCGCTAAAGAATGGCAGAAGCTTTTCCTCGCGACCGGTGGACAGCTCCTCCGCTCTAAACGAATCGACGAGGATGGGCAGCTGATGGTGCAAATGGTTAACGAGAGCGTATATTCTCGCCATAAGAAATTCCGTTGCCTCACTGCCGCTGTAAGGACTGTTTTCAGACGTAAATAAGTCACCATAATCTGGCGCGTTATCATCGCTGCCGAGGGTTCTTCTGCCCTTATTCATAGTCTTAAGCAGCGTTTCCCTAAACTCCTTGCGCGCTTCTTTCGTTTCGGTGTCCGCCTGATTTTTAGCTTGAATTGCTTGCTCAATATCAGCGAGTTCATCCTCAACCGCTGTTAATTCGGCATCGATATCCTCGAGGCTGGCATAGCTTTCCCTACAGGCGAAGATGTCCTCTAGCGTAATCTCGCGTGCATCCGCCAGGGAATTAAATCGCTTCTGAAGTTCTCTAATCTCTGAGTCCAGATTACCGGCTTCATCTCTTTGGCCGTCTATTCGCTCTTGAAGCGAACGCAGAATCTGCTGTCGCATATCGGTTGTTGTGAGGTCAAATACGAAATCCGCCTTGTCCATGTGGTAACCGATATCGTGCGAATGGCAGTTCAAACACTCTAGTGCGCCGCAGGAAATCTCTTTGTTGAGTGAATTGAGTTCACGAAGGACACCTTCGTTCTTCTTCATCCTCGTAAGGATGCGATTTCTTTGGTTTTGCAACGAAACGATAGCGTCCCTGATTTCATCAAGTTCAGAAATTATCCTTGCCTTCTCTTCACGATCGGAGGTTGCGCTGACGACTGCAAGCGATGTTCCGGGCTTTCTGAGCTGCTTGGCCTGTTTTGACAGCTCGGTGCGCCGCGACTGAAGGATTTTCTTACGTTCTTTTATTTTATTCAGCGACTTTGAATCCAAGGTCCTTCCCGCAAGGCCGGCCAGCGAGTAGACCATTTCTGAAAAATCAGCCTTATTGTAGTAACCGCCATATATCCTGGCGGTATTGCGTTTCGCCTGTGGCATAAAGGCTATTTGCTCAAATAAGGCTGCAGACACCGTCCCCTCTTTCCCGTCCTTGACTATTGAAGGTAGTTCGATGATGTGTTTGCTGCAGTACTGATCGAAATCCGCAACCGTTTCGAGCGGCTCGATACTATTGCCATCCATAGCTACAAAGGCGTTTCCGTTTCGCAGAATCGAGATGCAGCGACCATCCACCTCGATATCGATGATGAAAACGTAATCCCTGTGCTGAAGGCTTGCCGGAAACATCGCCTCAGAGCCCAAGGCAAACATCATTGCTTGCATAATCACGGTTTTGCCAACATGGTTCTCGCCGCTCGAGATGATATTAAGTCCATCAGTAAAACCCGACTGAATATAAGCTTCTGTGGCATTTCCCAAAGCTATTTGCCTAATGCGTATCATCGTTTCATGCCGTCCTTTATGTTTGCAATGAAATAGAGCAGCGCTGGACGATTGAGGTGCTCACAATCATCACGAATATCGTTATCGATTCTGCTGTAAACGTCCTCGATACCAGCGTCCGGATCATTGTCCAACTCAGTCACAACAGCATCGAGTAGCCGCCAGAAGGGCTCCTTATTGTTCTTGTCAAAATACTGGAGAGCTATGCCATTCCTGCAGTCCTCAACGACCTCATCCTCTTCTTCTGGTACTTGCTTGCTCAGATAGCTGCTAAAGCTCTGGGGAACAGGGTCCGTCATGGGATTGCGGTTTATAACGCGCTCGATCACGAGAAGCTCAATGCGCCTTCTCTTTAGAACTCGCGAGTAATCCCAAACCTGGTCGGGAGTATTGATTGTTTTGTTTGCAATGCTTGGTCGGTTCTTGAAGCGAGACTGTGAATCGCGGATTTCATTGAAGATGCGCTGCAGCGCTCTTTCGTTCGGCATAACAGCCGCCGAGGTTCTAATTAAGGGGCGGATATAGTCAGTGTCAGTTGGTTTTGACTGGACGAACTTAACCACGCTGAGAAACTGGTCTATCGATTCATCGGTAACTAAGGCGTTATCGATGTAGCTCTTTTTGGAGCATGTTAACGTCAGGGCCTCTTTTACCTTTGCCTGCGCATCGGGCTTCATGTCGTCAAATCGGAAAGGGCTTGCTGATGCGTCTTGCAGAACGCTTGATGAAACGCCACCGAGAAACAACGTGTAGCTTTTGAAATAAGGGGCGAACTCGGAAAGATAGTTCTTGTAAAGGGTCACGAG
>CAVBPP010000186.1:0-4929 GCA_963597295.1 Paratractidigestivibacter sp.
CGCCTGGTGAAACGTCTGTGCCATAATGCGCCGTTCTATGTGCTAGGGCCGCTCGTCACCGATATCGCTCCTGGTTATGACCACATTACCGCTGCAATCGGCGGAGCCGTGGCGGCCAGCACCGGCGCTGACTTCCTGTGCTACGTCACGCCGGCTGAGCATCTTCGCCTGCCCGATGCGCAGGATGTTCGCGATGGTCTCGTAGCTACGAAAATCGCAGCGCATGCGGCCGACATCGCCAAGGGCATCCCCGGCGCGCGCGATCGCGATAACCGCATGTCAGACGCCCGCCGTCGCATGGACTGGGAAGAGCAGTTCAGCCTGGCTATCGACCCCGTCCGTCCGCGACGCGTCTTTGAAAGCGCGCCGCCCGAGAACGAGGGCACCTGCACGATGTGCGGAAAGATGTGCGCCGTGCGTACCGTCAACACTATCATGGACGGTTTGGTCATAGACTTGGATAACGAATAGGGAAGACTTTGCAGCCGCTAAGTCAGAGCGTCTGAAATTTCGTTTAGCCGCGTTCAAGAAGGGGAAGCGAACATGAAATCCGTGCTCACCATTGCCGGGTCCGATTCCAGCGGAGGCGCCGGCATCCAGGCCGACATCAAAACGATCGAGTCCTACGGCCTGTTCGCCACTTGCGCTATAACGGCCATAACGGCTCAGAACACCCTTGGGGTAACGGCGGTGCAAGACGTCGATGCCGACGTGGTGGCTGCTCAGATAGATGCGGTGTTCGACGATATCAGACCAGATGCGGTGAAAATAGGCATGGTCTCATCTGCGCAGATCATCCGCGTCATCGCCGAAAAGCTCCAAGAGCGCAAAGCGACGAACATCGTATTGGACCCTGTCATGGTCGCCACCAGCGGTGCGCGCCTGATCGTCGAGGACGCCGTGGAAGCGCTGCAGCGCGATCTTCTGCCGTTAGCCACCGTCGTGACCCCTAACATTCCCGAGGCCGAGGCTCTAGCCGGTTTCACGATCGCGGATGACGCAGCAGCCGAGCGCGCCGCGGCGTTAATCGCTAAGCGAACGAATGGCTCTGTGCTCGTGAAGGGCGGTCATCGCGAAAGCGCCGCAGACGACTTGCTCGTGCAGCCCGGGCGCGACCCGCTATGGTTGCGAGCACCGCGCATCGCGACCGAAAACACCCATGGGACCGGTTGCACGCTTTCAAGTGCGATTGCATCCGGTTTGGCAACGGGAGATGCGGTCGAAGCCGCCGTTCGTCGTGGGAAGGCGTTCGTGCGAGGCGCGATGTCGACGGGGCTCGACCTCGGCTCCGGCAGCGGCCCCCTCGATCATATGTGGTGCCATGAGAACCCGCTCATTCCGGAGTTTCGCTAAAGCAAAACGCTAAGGGAACGCCCCCGATTCCATGCAGGAAACGGGGGCGTTCCTTGGTTCGCGGTTCATCTAATTCAGGTGGCACTCAGTCCATTCGCGAAACTGCTAAGCAAGCTCAAAACTACGTTCGCCGCCACAGTTGATCTGTTTGATCTTCCCTTTCGACACCAGGTAAACCAAATGAGCCATCGTCTCGCCCATGCTGTAGAACTTCTGATCAAGCGGCCATTTATCCCAATTCGCATAGCGCCATTTCGTATGCGAGGATATGTCGATGATGTCGGAATGCCCCGCAGCGACCAAGTCATAAATCTCATGAAGGCGCTCATGGTCATGCGCGATGATAGCTTCGGCGCGATCGCTTGGATTCGAATAGGGTGTGCCGTGGCCGGCCAAAACAAGGTCGACGTCGTAATTGCGTATCTTCTTAAGGCTGCTATGGTAAATCGCCAGCGCATTGTACGACGTGAGCCATGAGGACACCGCTGGCGTCGAACGTTCGAGAATATGATCGCCCATGATCATCAGCTTCTGCTTCTCGTCGTACAGGCAGATATGCCACGGATTATGCCCCGGTGTCTCGATGACGTTGAAAGTGAAAGCGCCCGCGGTGATCGTATCCCCCTCGCGCAGGTATTCCAAATGTGCTTGGCATTCGAGCGGAAGCTGCTCGCCGGTTAGCGGAATCCTGCCGGCATCGAGCAGCTGCAGCTCTTTTTCGCTCGCAACCTTGCGTACCAAGGGAAGCGCCACGTTGTCTTCCAAGTCCTGCAGATGCTGAATCTCTTCGAACGAATGGAAGTGCGCGTACACATGCATGCCTTCGCGATACACGCGGTTCAGGTTGCCGGTGTGGTCGGGGTGGGAGTGAGTCAGAATTATCCGAACGCTGTCCCAATCGCGGCCAAGCGCATGAAGGGCGTTCGTCAGCGCATGCTCGCATGCCGGATTGTCGTATCCGACGTCGATGACCGTCGTGTCCTTCTCGCCCAAGATTATGTAAGAGTTCAAAACCTGAAGCGGGCTATGCGGCAGCGGAACATGCACAAGGTACATGCCCTGCCTTACGGGAATGGGGATTCCGTACGACTTTGCGTCGGAATCGCTGCGAACCGTTTCGTTCGCCAAATCGCTCATGTCGGTCCCTTTCGTTTCGCCTCGTCGCGGTCAACCCCATAACCGCAACGAATCCGTCAGCTTCCCCCGAAGCTTCCTTTATTGTGCCACGTGAACCCGATTTCGTCACCTTTGCAAAGTATCGGTAAAGTATATTTTACGGGCAAGTTTCATAAGGAATAAGAAAAGGCCGGGTTGCCCCGACCTTGTGCGTTTGGTAGCTCCGACCGGATTCGAACCGGCGACCTTCGCCTTGAGAGGGCGACGTCCTAAACCGCTAGACGACGGAGCCATAAAAAAGGTCGGGTTTTGCCCGACCGGGAAAGTTGGTAGCTCCGACCGGATTCGAACCGGCGACCTTCGCCTTGAGAGGGCGACGTCCTAAACCGCTAGACGACGGAGCCATAAACGCTTCAGAAGTAAAATGGCTGGGGTGGAAGGAGTCGAACCCTCACATGCGGTACCAGAAACCGGTGTCCTACCATTAGACGACACCCCAGTGCTTCGCTTCTGCGCTCCTTTGGGCTTGTGCCCTCAGGTGCAAGCGCGAGAATGTATATTACGCACCCATGCTGCTTTCGTCAACACATTTTTTGAACTTTCCGGAAAAAGTTTCATCGACAAGAAGTTTGCGGGCGAATTCGAGCAGTTTTTCGCGGGAATTCGGCACCTCTTCCTCTATCACGGCCGTGAGTACTTCATCCAGGATGGCGCCGATCTGCGGCCCCGGTTCGCAACCGGCTTCGATCAGGTCGCGCCCGTTGATGGCGAGGGATTTCACCGTGAACGCCGCCCCTTCGGCTTCAAGTTCCTTTGCTATGCGCTCAATGTCGTTCACCAGCTCAAGCTGCGCGCCAACGTATTCGGGCGCCTTGCCTTTGGCGTCGCCTCGCTTCAGGTCGCACAAGCTGTAGAACAGGTCGGTGTCGCCATCGAGCTTGCGCAGCAGTTTCTTGACCGACTTCGCACTCGCGGCGACCACGTCATCGTGATGCAGTACCAATGAAAGCACCTTGTCCATGAAGGCGTGCGAGAAGGTCAGGCGTTGCATAACCCCGCGCGCGATAGGGACGCTGAGCTGCGGGTGCGCGTGGAAATGCCTAACCCCGTCCTCGCGGGAAAAGGCGCTCGCGGGCTTGCCCATATCGTGGAATAGCGCGGCCCATCGAACGAGCGGGTAGGGCGGCACGCCGTCGACGACGCGGGCGGTGTGAGTCAGAACGTCGTAAATATGGTAAGGCGACTTCTGATCGAAGCCCTTCATGGCGACCAGCTCGGGCAGAACCGCCGCAAGCACATCGGCGCACTCGATCAACGCCGTTCCAGCGCAAGGACCCAAAAGCAGCCTCTGCAGCTCATGGGTGATTCGCTCGGCGGAGATATTGAAAAGCAGCGCTTTATTTTCCACCATGCCTTGGAAGGTGGAAGGTTCGATGGAATACCCCAGTTCGGAGCTGAAACGGCAAGCACGCAGGATACGCAACGCATCCTCTGAGAAGCGTGTGCTTGGGTCCCCGACGGCTCGAATCGTCTTCGCACGCATGTCGTCGATCCCGTGGAATGGGTCGACGATTCCCGAGTCTGGCCTATAGGCAAGGGCATTCATGGTGAAATCGCGCCGGCTCAGGTCTTCCTCGATGGTGTTGACGAACGTGACGTTTCGTGGATGCCGCGCGTCGTCATAGGCTCCATCGGTCCTGAACGTGGTGACCTCGAATGCCATCTCGTTACAAATGACCGTGACGGTGCCGTGTTTGGTCCCCGTTTCGTGAACGCGCATGCCGGCTTGCTCGCAAACGCGTTTCGTTTCCTCCCATAAGAGATTGCAGGCGATGTCGACATCGGAGCAGGGGCGTCCCAAAAGGGCATCTCGGACGCATCCGCCGACGGCCCACGCTTGCGCCCCGGCATCGTCAAGGACGTGTAACAGGGTTAACGCTTCATCTGGAAGAACGATATCGGGCACATCGATCACGTAAGAACCTCTCGCGCGGCGAATAGATACTGACAGTATAAAGAAAAAGGCGAGGGAATTATCGCGATCATTTCGCAATGTTGAAACAGAGAACGCCAACTACGGCGCGTACCAGGTGGACAGCGCGGCGGGCGTTGACACGTCGTTCAGCTTGCAGGACGAGGGCACGGTGCAGACGCTGCTGTCCGGCTCCGAGGCGTTCCTGCCCGAGGTGTCCGTGGCCGCAGCCGCCGACATCGCGTGGAACCGCAAGGGCATACAGTCGGCGGTGACCCAGGGCATCCTGCTGGGCGAGTCCATCCCGAAGATTGCCAGGCGGATGCAGGGCGTGGGCGCTCAGAACAAGGCGCAGGCCGTGCGCTGGGCGAGGACGTACACCACAGCGGCCGAGAACGCGGGGCGCATCGCGTCCTACGAGCGTGCGCAGAAGATGGGAATCAAGCTCAAGCAGGAATGGCTGGCCACCCTCGACGGGCGCACGCGCC
>CAVBPP010000187.1:0-4851 GCA_963597295.1 Paratractidigestivibacter sp.
AATTTTTCTCTATGGTCGAGATACCACTAACGAGTTGATTGAACCTGCCTACCCTGAAGCGATAGACGAGCTGCCGCAGCTGATCAACGTGTTCGTGTGCGCACCCACGACATACACAGCCCTTGGCCTGAGGAGTTCAACCGCCAGGCTGTGGACATCATAACCGAGTACTATTTCGCGCCCACCGAGGCCAGCAAGCGGAACCTTCTGGACGAGGGCAAGCCCGAAGAGAAGATATGGGTCACCGGCAACACCGGCATCGATGCTCTGCGCACCACGGTGCGGCAGGGTTACAGCAATCCTGAGCTGGAGTGGACGAAGGGCTCCAGACTCATCCTCATCACGGCGCATCGCCGCGAGAACCTGGGCGAGCCCATGCACAGGATGTTCCGGGCCATCCGCAGGGTCATGGAGGAGCACCCCGACACCAAGGCCATCTACCCGATTCACATGAACCCGCTCGTGCGCAAGGCCGCCCATGAGGAGCTCGACGGCTTCGACAGGCTGCACATCATAGACCCGCTGGAGGTGCTGGACTTCCACAACTTCCTGGCGGCGTCCCACTTGATTCTTACCGACTCGGGCGGCATCCAGGAGGAGGCCCCGAGCCTCGGCAAGCCGGTGCTCGTGATGCGCGACACCACCGAGCGCCCCGAGGGCGTGGCCGCAGGCACCCTGAAATTGGTGGGAACGGAAGAGGAAACGATCTACCGCGAGTTCAGCAGGCTGCTCTCCGACGAGGCGGAGTACGCGGCCATGAGCCGTGCTTCCAACCCCTATGGCGACGGGCACGCCAGCGAGCGGATTGCGGACGTGCTTGCGAAATAGTCAGGCAATCTTGTCGAGCTCACGGGATTGTCCTATTGGGCAAGGTCAGGAATGGCGATGCCGCTTTCGCGCTTGTCGTATATGCGAAATTGCATCGTTGGCGTTGTTGGGCTTGTTTTCTACCTCGTTGTGGTCTGAGATTGGCTTGCGGCTCTTGAACTTTGAGGGTTGGATGTCGAATTGTGAGGAGCTTTGATGCTGCAGAAATATCAAATAAAGGGCATAGTTGTCGCAGCCGTTGTTTTCTTCCTGGTTTCCCTGTTCGTTCGCGGCGGTGAAACAGAATCCGCATTCGTCGACTCTGTAGGCTTCGCAGTCACGGCGACGTGCGTGCTTGTTCTTGCGTATCGAAAAATCATTTGGAGGATTGATCCGTTCCTCGATGTTCCCGATTTTGGCAAGATTGACAAGGTGGTCTTGGAGTTTACCCATGTGACTACGCCAAATCTGGGAACCGATGTGCCCGCTAAAGAAGGGCGTAATGGGGCTGTATCAAAACTAGCGTTACAGTTCGGCCCGCCAAGATCGGAAAGGTCTTGGCGGGCTTTCCTTTTTCCAGATCCCCCAGACGGCTTCCCCGTTGGTGCCGCAATAACATAAAATGGCTTCTGACATGGGGATATGGTAGAATATAGCCATCGGTTTCCCGGGTCAGGAGGACAGATGGCGACCCCGAAGTTCAAGCCCTGCATGCAGCACCAGCCCATGCTCTTCCCGCCCTCCGTCGAGGAGCTCATCCCCGAGGGAGCGCTCGTGTGGATTTGCAACCCTAATTTGAACAGATTTCAGAGAGACAAACCTGCTTCTCGAAACTCGACGGGGCTCATGTAGCCCAGCGTCGAGTGAAGCCTCTCGTTGTTGTACCGCCAGAGTAGGAGTTGAGTTCGCGCCGCAGCTGCCCGATGTCCGCGTACGTCTGGCGGTAGACGAGCTCCTTCTTCAGGATCCTGTTGGTGGACTCCACCACGGCGTTGTCGTAGGGGCAGCCCTTCCTGGAAAGGGACCGCTCCACGCCGAACGCGTCGAGCATCTCGTCGATCGCCGCGTTGTCGAACTCGGAGCCCCTGTCCGTATGGAAGACTTCCACGTTGGATGTGGGGAAGCGCAGCGTCGCGAACGCCGCCATGACGAGCTTCGCGTCCTTGCGCTCGCCGCACGAGTGGCCGACTATCTCGCGGTTGTACAGGTCGACCAGCAGGCAGACGTAACCCCACCGGCCCCCGACGCGCACGTACGTCAGGTCGCTGGCCAAATGCGTTCGCGGGGCGTGCCCGTCGAACTCGCGCGCCAGGACGTTGGGCAGGTTCGCCTCGTTGGGCCTGGACGGCTGCGGCCTGAACCTCCTTCGCTCGTAGGCGCTGACCAGGCCGTTCTCACGCATGATGCGCTTGATGCGCCGCCTGGAGGCAACTATCCCCTTTCGCGCGAGGGCCCGCTTGAGCTTCGGCGCGCCGTACTCTCGGCGGTTCTCGTTGTAGGCCCTGACGACGTCGCCGGCTATCGGATCGGGCCCGCGCGGGGCCTCGGGGTGCGCGGCCATCCAGTAATAGGTGGACCTCGGCACGCCGAGTATGGCGCACTGCGCGCTGACGGGGTACTTTCCGGAGTTCGCGCTGATAACCGCTACTTTCGTGCGAATATCAGCGCCGCTTGTTTTAAAACGTCCACCTCCATCTTGAGGCGCTTGTTCTCGCGGCGAAGCTCGATGAGCTCCTCGTCGGCGGCGCTGCGCGCGTCGGCGGCCCTGGTCGAGCCGTGGTCGTGGACCGCCCTGATCCACCGGTGCAGGGTCGAGTTGCCCAGGTCGTACTCCGCCATGATCTCGGAGGCCGGCTTGCCGGCGTCGTAGAGTTGGACGACCTGCCGTTTGAACGCCTCGTCGAACTTCCTCGGGTGCTTTGGGTCCGCCATCATGCAGCCTTTCTGCTTGTGTTCCTCAGTCCCTCATCGATTTGTCCAAGACAGTGTAGCAAATCCAGGCGCTGGTGCACGAAGGCCCGCGCCTGGAGGTCGTGATGCGCTGAGGACGGCGGTCATTCGGCGGTGAGGGCAAAAGCGCGGGTGCACCTTGGTGCGCCCGCGCAGTAAGCAGTAAGCAGTAAGCAGTAAGCAGTAAGCAGTAAGCAGTAAGCAGTAAGCTAGCTTGCCGTGTCGTCTTTCGCCTTGTAGAACTGCTGCGGGTCGTTCGGGCTGCTTCCCACCCACTCGAGTTTGTCCTCATCTGCAAGTTCGCGCAGGACTCTCGATGCCGTCAGCCTGCCAATCCCCGTGGCTTCTGCGAGCTCCTTGGTGGTGACCCGGCCCTTTTCGGATGCCAGGCGCATCGCGATTGATGCTCGGTCTACGATGGCTAAACTCTCTGTTTGGGCGGTCTTCTCGGTGCTGTCGGCCTTGCTCGCAACGGCGCTACGCGATCCCGGCAGGTCGAAGCGGACGACGGTCGAGGTGACGGTCTGCTCGAAGCGGAACGAGACGCCGGCCGCCTCGCATGCCTCCTTGATGCGGGGTATGCCGGTGCCGTACTGCTCGATGACGTCGGCCTTGTAGAGCGCCTCGGCGATGAGCGGGTTGCGGGGATGGAACTCGTTCGCGTCGCCGGAGAGGTGCCTTTCGGGCGAGTCACCCTCGGGGAACAGGCCAGGGCTGACGATCTCGACGAAGTCCATGAACACGTTGACCTGCACCGAGGTGCCGGTGGTGTAGTCGCGGTGGCACAGCGCGTTGGCCAGCGCCTCGCGGATTGCCTCGAGCGGGACCTCGGGGACTTCCTGGCGGCGCATTCCCGTCTTTCCGATGACGACCTCGCTGCGGATGTTCCTGACGACGTAGCGCTCGGCCAAATCCAGCAGCTCGATTATCGGCCCCTGCTCGCGGCGCATGTCGGCGATTTGGGCCTTGGTGTTGGTCTTGAACAGGCCGAGCTTCATTCTGGGGCACAGGTCCTCGCCCTCGCACAGCAGCACGTCGGCCGCGTTGGTGAGCGTGCCGTCCGCCGCGACGAGCTTGAGCCTCGCGAGCTCACCCTGCACGTCCGTGAACCCGGTGGGTATGCGCCCAGCCTCGTTGCCGAGCCTGACGAGGTCGCGCAGCGCCTTCTCGTCGACGTCGGACACGGGCCTGTCGGACGGCTGGGAGTCCCAGGGGTTGCGTGCGCGGTCGCGCTTGATGATCATCGCGCTGAGCTCGGAGGCCGTCATCGCCTTGTTTGACGTCCCGACGCGGATGAAGTAGCGGCCGTCGGCGGAGTACGGCCCCTCGACCCCGGAGAACGCGACGCGGGCGTACGCCCTGCCGTCGTCCGACGCAAGGCGCTCGATGACGGGCGATATGGGCGGCTCAATCTTGTCGGAGACCCAGCCTGCGATTTGGCGAACGGTAGCATCGGTGACTTCCTGGCCGATGACGTCGCCGTTGTCTTTCACACCGAAGAACAGCTCGCCGGCGCCGTGCTTGTTGAGCATGGCGCTCATGGCCTGTAAGGCCTCCTTGTGCTCGCCAGTCGATTTCTTGAACTCGACGGTCTCGCTCTCGCTGCCCAGGTTCACCTGCGGCCCCTCGCTTTCGCTTGATTGCATGAGACCTCATTATACAGCGGCGCCCGCTCGCCCCGCTTGTGCCCTCCCGAGGTCCAAAACTTGCGCGGACGCGCCCTTTGGTTGGGGAAACCCAAGGCCAAACCCGCCCCGTCGCTCGAATACGAGGGGACGGCCGCCGAGCACGCGGCGAGGATCATCCAACTCGTCCTTGCGGACAACGGGAAGGCGGCATAAGATGGCAGCGTAGCAACAGGCTAGACTCTAAAGGTGCTGGCAGCCTGCACACCAACATTCGGCACACTACCATGTCATACTATTTGACGTCTTTGTCGACAAGGCTGACTATCTGCAGGCCTGCGCGCCCCTCCTTCGCATCGGGATATGGCAAATCGCTACGTATCGGCAAACTATGGAACGGTGTATCGATGAACGCCGGAACGCTGTAGCGAATTTGCTGTAATAAGCATTCGGCACACTACCCCTACGC
>CAVBPP010000188.1:0-4796 GCA_963597295.1 Paratractidigestivibacter sp.
AGCATCAGCGGAGCGACGGAATATCGAACGCCTCTAAAAGCACCCATGGTTTCTCCAAACATCGAAAACGGTAAGTGCTCTCAATTGTACTACTCATAAGAGGCCCAAAATGAAAAACGAAAACGAACGGGCAATCTCCAGCCTAGAAACCAGCCGCATCTAAACTTTTGCGTTGCCGCAAATCCAATATGGCCCGTTTAAGCCGAACGCCATACCGCGTCCAACTTAAACGGGCCATATTACGCCTCAATTCCTCTCACTAGCCAGTTGCCAAAATCACCTATCCCGATCGTTGGCAAGCAGGCGAAACCCACCCTTCGGAGCTAAAAGCAGGTAGAACAGCAACGCATAGTATGGAATGCAGAACTGCAGCACAGCACCATAGCGCGGCCAGTACCAGATTGGTGAGGCTATCAACAAGGTCAGAACAACGCCAATTGAGGGGATCAACCCCAGCGCCCACAACGGCCTCCTGCTCAAGCAAAGCAGAAGCGCCAAGTAGCAAGAGACCCACAGCAGCCAACTAATAGGGACCGACCAGGAATCCATCGGAAACAAGCGAGTTGCTTCAGCATCCGTCCCCAACAGGTTCGGGTAAATCTGATAGCCATCCTGCAATGCTTGTATGCCCTCCACGGAGGTGCTGCTGGGATCTCCATGACCTACGTTGATCGACCAATCACTTTGCTTCTCGGTATTAACCGCCCAAAAGCCAAATGTCTGCAGCTCCCAAGCCTGAAAATATACGTACGGATTGCGAACGAGCATCGAAGCCCAATGCTTCCACATTCCATCCTGCAATGCCTCATTGCTGAAGTTCTCCGACCATTTCAATTTATCGGTGCAGCAGGGATAATACCGATTCGGATACTCTTCGAATGGAATAATCGAACCCAAATACTCCCTGTCGCTTTCGGTCATATCCCCATCAAGGGCGGCGACTCTTGCCATTTGGTTCAGGGGAACGCCCGCAGCCTCCGACGCCTCAGAAGGAATCACCCCTAAAGCCGTATACCCCGGTCCGGACACAACCGCATAGACCACTACCGCAAGTACAGAAGAACACCAAGCGACGAAATAACCGGGGGTCTTTTTCTGATGCGATTTAATGCGAGCCGCCAAGATCACCACTACAACAAGCAGGCACACCAACGCCATGATGAACACGCCGTTGTTGCGAAGGAACATCAGCAATAACGCGCTCACGAAAAACAAGGCAACCCATTTTCTCTGAAGCGCGGCCTTTCCGCGGCTCCACGCCAGATCGGCCAGACAAACAGAAAGAAGCAGGCCAGCCGCCGAAAATATGGGGTCCTTCCAGAGGGCAATGCTGAAAGAGCCGAGATAAGAGCAAAGCCCAAAAGCCACAGCGAAAACAACGCCGAATATCGGCTTAAGCGACCCGCGCACAACGATCCAGCGGGAAAAATACCCGAAGCCAAATGCCATAAAAGCCATTTGAATTACAGTGGACAACCCAAGTCCAGCCGTATGTCCAAAGCCAAGAACGCTCGCGATCTTCAAGCACACTTTAAGGAACGCTGTATAGGCAGCGGGGTGGTGATTGGTCCACTCGACAAGACCCAAGGCCTGCTCGATCGAAAACAACGAATCGGGGAAAACGAAACCAGGCCAATACACAACCAGATAGGGCACCCAAAGCACGAACACCAGAAGGGCCAAAACAGCCACCCAGCGAATGCCTAAGGGCTTCTGTTCAACGCAATGAACGCCAGCACCTTCCCCGCCTGCGCCTTTCGCCCTCAATTTCGCAATGGGAACCGCTAGAAGAGAAAACACGCCTGGCAGAATAAAGAGAAGAGCGCAGACGTCGATTGCGCTATACGAAGAAATGTAGTTTACATCGGAAAGCCCAACATAAGGACCACCCACCACGATATGTTCGCCCAAGATAAGCGACAGCGAGAACAACGCCGAAAACAGCCCCACCAAAATGTTCGCCAGCTTTCCCCGCAGGGGTTGCCTGCGAAGGAAGCGAATAGCGAAAAATTCAAGCGCTACAAGGACGAGCCAAACAAACAGGGAAGCCTCAATGTTCAGGTACTCGCAGAGAAACCAGCTGGATATCGCGGCAAAGGCGAAGGCAGCCAGGTCGGTAAGGTTAAGCCCAGATGCAAACCCCGAGGAAGCCTTCCTCGATGGACTCTTTAGAGAAACTGACATGACTAGCCTTCCCAACCTAGCTCTAACTTTTCAACATCAAATGTTCGGCTCCGCCGACAAGCGGAACAGTGGCTCTACCCGCAAGCGCACAGCTTACGCAATACAACAGATAAAACCTATCGAATGGCCTTAAGGTAATCCTCAAGTTTTGTCTCCCAATCGCTCGGCGCGTAGCCGGCCGTCTCGATCTTCGCCAGGCTGAGCGCGGAGTGCTCGGGACGCGGGGAGATGGGGCCGGCGGCGCTGGCATAGTACTGGGCCGTGGTGACGGGCACCACCTTTCCGCCGTTGCCGTTGGCCAGGTCGAACACGCGCTTGGCGATGTCCGCCCAGCTGGCGGGCTCGCCCGATCCGGTCAGGTTGTAGGTGCCGGGCTCGCAGGGGGCGCTGGGCTCTACGTCGCCCTCGCGGTAGCCGAGCAGCCAGAAGATGCCCTTCGCCATGTCGTCGGTGAAGGTGAGGCGGCCGATCTGGTCGTCCACGACGGTCACCTGGGGCAGGTCGCCCGCGGCCACCTTGTCCGACAGCATGGCCATGGTCTTCACGAAGTTGTTGCCCTCGCCGATGACCCAGCTGCTTCGCACGATGTAGTGCCTCGGGCAGCCGGCGACAGCCAGGTCGCCCGCGGCCTTGGACTGGCCGTACACGCCGAGCGGGCTCATGGCCTCGTCCTCGGCGTGCAGCTCGGCCGCGCCGTCGAACACGTAGTCGGAGCTCACGTGCACCAAGGTGATGTCGTGCTCGGCGCAGGCGCGGGCCAGCAGCGCGGGGCCGGCGGCGTTGGCGCGCCAGCAGTCCACGCGGCCCTCGGGGGTCTCCGCCTTGTCGACCGCCGTGTAGGCGCCGCAGTTGATGACCGTGCCGTACAGGTCCCAGTCGATGGAGCCGTAGGCCGCCGGGTCGCTGAAATCGAACTCGGCGCGGTCGGTGAAGTCGAAGGTTGCGGCGACGCCGCGCTCCTCGGCCAGGGCGCGCACGGCGCGGCCCAGCTGGCCGTTGCAGCCGGTCACCAGCGTGCGCCTGGGCGCCATGGGCACGACGTCCTTCAGCATCGGGTGGTTCTTGTCGGCCTCGCTCACCGTGGCCTTCTCCAGCGGGATGGGCCACTCTATGCCCAGCTCGGGGTCGGCCAGGTTCACGAAGGTGTAGGTCTTCTTCAGCTCGGCGGACCAGTGCGCGTTCACCAGGTAGGTGTAGGCGGTGCCGTCCTCCAGGGCCTGGAAGCTGTTGCCCACGCCGCGGGGCACGTAGATGGCCTTGCCGGGGTTCAGCTCGCAGGTGAACACCTCGCCGAACGCGGGGCTGCCGGCGCGCAGGTCCACCCAGGCGCCGAACACGCTGCCGGCGGCGATGGAGATGAACTTGTCCCACGGCTCGGCGTGGATGCCGCGCGTGACGCCGGCGTCGGCGTTGAAGCTGATGTTGTTCTGCACTATGCGCAGGTCGGGGATGCCCAGCTCGGTCATCTTGGCGCGCTGCCAGTTCTCCTTGAACCAGCCGCGCGAGTCGCCGTGCACGGCCAGGTCCAAAACCTTCAGGCCCGGGATGCCCGTCTCGTGGACGGCCAGGGGCTTCTCGTACTCGATTTCTGCCATGGCTGCGATCCTCCCCTACTGGCCCTGAGCCTTGTACTTGGCCTCGGTGGCCTCCTTAGCGGGGCGCCACCAGTCCTCGTTGTCCTTGTACCACTGGATGGTTTGCGCCAGGCCCTCGGCGAAGTCGGTGTGCTGGGGCTGCCAGCCCAGCTCGCGGCGCAGCTTGGTCGAGTCGATGGCGTAGCGGCGGTCGTGGCCGGGGCGGTCGCGCACCCAGTCGAAGTCGTCCGGGCTCTTGCCCATGCCCTCCAAGATGGCTCGCAGCACGTCGATGTTGCCCTTCTCGCCGTCGGCGCCGATGAGGTAGGTCTCGCCGTATTTGCCCTTGGTGAGGATGGTCCACACGGCGCTGGAGTGGTCCTCTGTGTGGATCCAGTCGCGGACGTTCCTGCCGTCGCCGTAGAGCTTGGGGCGCTGCCCGCACAGGATGTTCGTGATCTGGCGCGGGATGAACTTCTCCACGTGCTGGTAGGGGCCGTAGTTGTTGGAGCAATTCGAAATCGTGGTGCGCAGCCCGTAGGTGCGGGTCCACGCGCGCACCAGCATGTCGCTGGCGGCCTTGGTGGAGCTGTAGGGGCTGGAGGGCTTGTAGGGCGTCTCCTCGGTGAAGCGCGCCGGGTCGTCCAGGGCCAGGTCGCCGTACACCTCGTCGGTGGAAACGTGGTGGTAGCGCACGTCGAAGGCGCGCGCGGCCTCCAGCAGGCGGAAGGTGCCCTCCACGTTGGTTTTCAGGAAGGGCTCGGGGTCGGCGATGGAGTTGTCGTTGTGGCTCTCGGCCGCGTAGTGCACGATGGCGTCGTGGCCGGGCACGATGCGGGACAGAAGCTCCGCGTCGCAGATGTCGCCCACCACAAGATCCACGCGGTCGGCGGGCAGGCCCGCGATGTTCTCCTTGTTGCCGGCGTAGGTGAGCTTGTCCAGCACGGTGACGTGCACACCGGGGTGGTTGCTCACCACGTAGTGCACGAAGTTGCTGCCGATGAAGCCGCAGCCGCCGGTGACGATGATGTTCTTGGG
>CAVBPP010000189.1:0-4753 GCA_963597295.1 Paratractidigestivibacter sp.
CAGCGTCTGCGCCAAGCAGGCCGGTCGGGTCTTCGGAGGCGGCATCTTCGGCCAGCACGTCTGTCGGCTGATCGTCGCCTGCCGCCTCGCCGGGCTTGCCGCCCAGCAGGCCCGTCGGGTCCTCGGACGCTTCGCCACGCAGGAAATCAGTGGGGCTTTCCGCATCGAATTCCGCCAGAAAATCGGTCGGGTACTCAGCCGCTGCCTCATTCAGCAAGTCGGTCGGGTCTTCGGGGTTGTCGCCCGCGGCGGCCTTCCCCGCACCGGCACCAGCTACAGCAGCCTCGGCGGCCTTACGCTCAGCACGGCGACGCCTACGCCTCTCAGCAGCGGAAACGCTGTCAGACCCCGAACGAGAACCGGAGCCGGACCCACCGCCCGCAACATGCTTGCCACGAGCCATGGTGGTGTTGTCGTCTGGCTCGGAGATAAGCCCCGAATTCGTCGATGACGCCTCGGGCGACAAGTGCACCGACCCGTTGGTGCCGATCTTGTTCGTGCGGCGTCCGCCTCCGCCGGTCAGCACCGTGCGCAAGGGCTTCGACCCCACGTTCTTCATGGGCTTATGGCGCAGGAACCTGACGGCGTCGGGCACGCCAGCGCGGAAGAAGATAATGACTGCCGCCAGCGCGCAGGCAACGGCCAGGACAAAGCAGGCGATGGCTATGTAAAAGTAGACGTTATCCATGCTATCCCCCTAGTTTCCCGACTTCGTCGTGCCGTACACGGTGGTTATCTTCGGCAGCACCTTGGACTTCAGGCGGCTTAGCGCCTCGGTTCGGCGCTGTTTGTCCTTGTCGGACAGGTCGCCTTCGTTCTCCATCTGCTCGAGCGCGGTCTGCACGGTTTCGTACATGGCGTTCATGTCGTTGCGGCTCACGTTAGCCACCTTGGCGAACTTATCCATATAGGTTTCCATCGCATTGGCGATAAGCGTGCAGCTTTCCAGACGCACCTTGACGCTCTTCTCCGCGTCAGATTTGGTGGTATCAAGGTGGCTTGCCAAATCTTGCAGATTAGCCCAGTAGTTCGAGTAGGTTTCGCGCAGCTGATCGTCGTCATTTCCTTCGTTGACCTGCTGCGAGATATTGGTGACGAAATCGGCAATGTTTGCGTACATCTTGGCGCGCGAGCTGTTCTTGAAAGTGCCGTCCTCGGCCGCGACCTTGAAGTAATCGCCGGCGGCCTTGATGCGAACGTCTTGATTGTCCTGACCGTCGCTGGCGCCGTAGCTGTAGTAATTCCAGTACAGCATGCCGATGTCGTAGCACAGGCTGGAATAATCGGCCGACGACTTCAGCTCGGATAGGTTCTTCTGATACGCGGCGTCGAACTGCTTCTTCTCCTCTTCGGTGAATTCGCCGTCCTGCTTGTAGCAGTTGATCAGGCCTTCGTACGCGTCTACGGAATTGGGCTTGAGCTTGATGGCCTGCAGGTACGAACCCTCGGCGCCGCCCGGGCTTGATTCAAGGTTGTCCCAGTTCAACGTGTCGGACGAAGCTTTGCCCGGCTCGGTCTTCACCTGCGTGTCGCCCAAATCGATCCAATGCTGGTACTGCTCGGTAATCTGAACGTCGCGCGCATGCAGGCAGCAGAAGCCCGCAATAGCCAGAACCACAGCCAGGCCCGCGGTCACGCCGAACGATATGACCTTGCTCTTCTGCTTGCCGCGATAGGCGCGGGTCAGCTGCTCGTAACGGTCAAGGTCGGCCGCCAGCTCGTCGCAGGTTTGGTAGCGTTCCTCGCGATTGAGCTTCGTGCACTTGGGAACGATAACCGACGCGAAGCCCTCGCCGACGGACGGGTTGGCTTCGCGCACGTCGGGAATAGGCGTCTGATTAGGCGCTTTGCCTGCAAGCAAGTGCCACATGGTTGCGCCGAGCGCGTAAATATCGGAACGCGGATCGGTTTGACCGCGGCCCTGATACTGCTCTGGCGGGGCGTAACCGTCGGTGCCGAATGCCTTGGTGTCCTGAGACTTGTTGCCTTTGAACGTACGCGCGATGCCGAAGTCGATGATCTTCACGTAACCGTCGGGGTGCAGCATGACGTTGGAGGGCTTCATGTCGCGATAGATGATGGGCGGGTTCTGCGCATGCAGATACGAAAGCGCATCGCAGATCTGCAGCATCCAGCGTTGCACGTCGGATTCCTTCTGCGGACCGTCCTGGCGCACCACAGCCGAAAGCGTCTGGCCAGGCACGTGGTCCATGATCATGTAGATGAAGTCGGAGGTTTTCTCCATGTCGACGATGCGCACGATGTTCGGGTGGTCGATGCGCGACAGGATTTCCCACTCGCCCATCAGCGATTGCTCGATGGGGTCGCCGTAGGGATCCTTCGCCTTGCGGTCGACCTCCTTGACGGCCCACTGCTTGTTAGGCATCTCAAGGTCGCTGGCCATCCAGACGCGGCTCATGCCGCCTTCGCCGATTTTATTCAGAATCTTATACTTGCTTTTCAGGACGTCGCCCTCTTTGAGGCCTTTGCGTTTAGGGGCCATTAGCGACCTCCTTCCATGGTTTGCAGCAGAACCGCCGTGATGTTGTCGTTTTCCTTGCGGCTCATGACCAGGTTGATAGTGCGGCGCAGCACGTTGGAAGGCGCCGCCTCGTTTTGCGAGTCGCCCTCGCCGGCCCAGTCGAGCCTGTCGGGGCCGAGCGTTTCGCGAAGCTCGTCGTTAGTGAGCACGTGGCGGAAACCGTCGCTGCATAGCAGATAGGCCGCGCCGCGAGTGAGCGTGCCGTGCGCGATGACGGGCTTGACCTCCTTGGACGAACCAATGCACTGCAATAGCACGTTGCGCTGCGGGTGCACGAGCGCCTCTTCGGGAGTCATGCGCCCGGCGTCCACCTCGCGTTTAACGAAGGTTTGGTCCTCGGTCAGCTGGCTGATGCCGCCGGTCGTTATCTCGTAAGCGCGCGAGTCGCCCACGTGCACGATGGAATAGCGGGCGCCGATGCACAGCATGGCCGTGAGCGTGGTGCCCAGGTTCATGCCCTCGGACTTACCATGGCGCATGATCATCAGGTTCAGGTCCTGCACCAGGCCGTTCCACTGGCCTTCGACGAACTGCTCGAAGCCGTCGACCGACGCGCCCATCGCCTCGAGCGACTGGGGAAGTTTCGTCTCGAACCACTCCGATAGCCGGCGAACCACCGTGGCCGATGCCAACTCGCCCTTCGCCAAACCGCCCATGCCGTCGGCGACCGCGACCAGCGCCACGTCACCGAAATCGGTTTGGGCTATCTTGATCAGGTAACTGTCCTGATTGGTTTCCTTGATCCTGCCGACATCGGTGCAACCCGTCGCCATGAACCGCATAACCGTTCCTTTCCTGCCTGTACATCCTTTGCGCCCGTTGCCCGCCCCGATCGCGCCAGGGCATGGCGAGCGCGTTACTCGTATTGTTTCGAAACGCGAGCCGCGCGTGTTGCGCAACTCGCGTGTGCTTGTGGTAGTGCCTGATAGGCACCGGAGCACGGGTTCGCTGGCCGGACCGGGATTCCGGACCAGCCGGCGAGACCGAGTGCCGGCGGCCACGTGGCCGAAGCTGGGGCCGAAACCGCTGGCCGACCCGCCACCGACGCCGCTAACGTTCGCCGAACGTGAACATCTCGTCGCTCATGCGAACCGAATCGCCATCGCAAAGGCGCTTCCTCACGCCGGGCGCCAAACGCTCGCCGTTGACGAAGGTGCCGTTGCGAGAATTGTCGTCCTCTATCCAGCAGCCGTCCTCTTCGCAATGGAACAGGGCATGGCTGCGCGATACCGTTGTGGTGTTTCGCACCTGGTAGTTGCTGTATTTCGACTTGCCCACAACAAAGCGCTTGCCCTGAATGCGCACACGCTCGCCCGATCCCTCATGGGTGAGCCAATAGGTTTTGGGCAGTTCCGGAATATCAAGCGCGGGGCGCTTGCGTGATTCGTTTTTGCCGGTGTCGGCAGCGGGCTTTGCGGGGGATGCAGGGGCATCCGGGGCGGGCGGCGCGGCCGGGGAATCCTGTACGGACGCCTGGTCGGCGGCGGCTTCCTTCTTCGGTTCCGTCACCGCTTCGGAATCAGGTTCGGGCTCGGGCGCAGGGTTGGGCTTCGAAGCGGCAGCGGGCTCGGGTTCAGCAGCAGCTTCCGCTTCCGGGTGCTGCTCGGTGCCGGAATCCGACTTGACGCCGGAGTTCGCTGCGGGCTCCAGTTCGGAATCGGCGACAGGCTCAGGTTCGCATTCGGGTTCAGACTCGTCAGCGATGGACTTGGAATTCGCCCCCGATTCAACCTTCTCCTCGTCGCCATTATCGGCGGATTCGTCAGCTTGGCTTTGCTCTTCAACCGCGCTTTTCGCTTCTGTATCGGAATCTTGATCAGCGGTGGGCTCGGGTTCGGGTTCGGGTTCGGGCTCGGTCTCGGGCTCGGTCTCGGGCTCGGCAACCGTTTCCATCACGGGCGCATCATCGGCTTGCGGCGCACCCTCAGACTCAGCTTCGGCATCAGCTGCCGGCTCCTCATTCCAGACCGAGTCGTCCTCGTCATCCAAGCAGATGGTCTGCCAAGGGCCCACGCCCAAAACGCCCGTATTGGGGTCGAGGTTCGCATGTCGTGCGTGCCATGGAAGCTGGCCGGATTCGTTGGTGATGTTCTCGCCCGACGAGTGCTTGCCGCCTTCCGCGGGCTTGTCCGCAAAGCCCGGCACATCGGCGCCAAGCGTTATGGTTCCCCCGTCATCAGCGAGGATTTCGGGAGTCTGACCAGCAGACTC